>WFRF01000053.1 GCA_015486655.1 Caldifarciminota bacterium
AAAATCTGCTTGTCACATCAATGGCATTTCTTCTACCTACGAAGGATTCCCCCGTTATATGGAGAGGTCCCCTCAAAATCAAAGCCGTTCAACAGTTTATTCAGGATGTTGATTGGGAAGGAATAAAATATCTCATAATAGATCTTCCTCCCGGAACAGGTGATGAAGCATTAAGTACGGCTCAGGAACTAAAACCATTAGATGGTGCTGTAATCGTATCCACTCCTCAGGAAGTGGCAGTCCTCGATGTCAGAAAAAATATATCCTTTGCTAAACAACTTGAAGTTCCCGTAGCCGGCATTATAGAAAATATGTCATATCTAAAATGCCCACATTGCGGCAATAAAATCGAGATATTCAAGAGAGGCGCAGTTCAAAAGGCTTCACAGGAACTAAGCGTTCCATTGCTGGGCGAATTACCCCTTGATCCGGAAGTAACAGCGGCGAGCGATGAGGGTAAATTTTACATAATTGAAAATAAGGACACGGAATTTTCAAAAGCTTTCGGTGAAGTTGCATCAAAGATAAAGGATTTTATTGATAAGTGATGAAAGCTTGTTCAACGACATTAATAAAGAATAGCCCCATTGAGAAAGGTTTGCCTTACTTCAATGGGGTTATTACAAACATAGAACTCCGAATTCGAGAGGGACATTTTACATTGGAGGACAGAGCACACATTGAAAATTTGAAGAAATCGGCAAAAAAGCAGAACATCAATATCGTTTCTCTGCACCAAACAATGAAATCAAGGGGCATTAAAATCGATTTATCATCCCCCGACAAATGGGTGCGCAATTTTTCTGTCAGAGATGCGGAAAAAACCCTAATAGCAGCTGACATTCTCGGAGCAAAAAGGGTTATTTTACATCCGTCGGATGTCATTGAAGAAAAAGAGTTTCCGGTTAGAGAGGAGATTCTTAAAAATTCCCTGAACGAAATCATAGAAAGCGCACAAAGACTGGGAATAGAAATTTACATCGAAAATTTAAGAAACGGAAAAATGGGCAATTCGTTAAACTGGTTGTTTTCTTTAAAGAAAGATTTATCAAACAAAATTGATATCTGTTTCGATACCGGACATTGGTTATTGTCCAAAAAGGACAGTGAGAATTTCAATAATTTTAAACATTACCATATCCACGACAACAACGGAAAAAAGGATGAACATCTCTTCCCGGGAGAGGGGATATTCCCCTGGAATAAAATCAAATTTCCGGAAAACGCAATTGTCGTTTATGAACTTATGCCGGACAATAAACCGCAAAAAAAACTAAAAAAAATAAAGGAAGATCACAGATGATTATAATAAAATCAAAACAGGAAATTGAATTGATGCGAAAAGCGGATAGGATTGTTGCTAACACGTTCATCTATCTGCGTGACTACATTAAACCGGGAATAAGCACAAAAAAGATAGACGATTTGGCGGAATCTTTCATCAGAAAAAACGGTGCTGTTCCTAATTTTAAAGGCTATTACGGATATCCTGCCACAATATGCATTTCAATTAACGAGGAAATTGTTCACGGAATCCCGTCAAAAAAACGAATCATAAAAGACGGAGATGTTGTGAGTCTCGATTTGGGGTGTCTGTATAGAGGGTATCACGGTGATGCCGCCGTCACCATTCCCGTAGGGAAAGTACCTGATAAAGTTAGACAATTTATAAAGGATACAAAGCAATCCCTTCTTGCCGGTATAGATGCTGCCGTGATAGGAAACAGGCTGGGGGATATTTCTCATGCGGTACAAACCTACGCCGAATCCAGAGGCTACGGTGTAATACGTGATTTTGTGGGCCACGGCATCGGAAGGGATCTGCATGAGGATCCTGAAATTCCGAATTTTGGTAAAGAGGGGGTAGGAGCCCGTCTTAGAGAGGGTATGACAATTGCAATTGAACCGATGTTATCAATGGGAGATTATAATACGATAACATTGGATGACGGATGGACCGCTGTCACCGCAGATCATAGCATCGCCTGTCATTTTGAACATTCTATCGCCATAACAAAAGACGGTCCCGATATACTTAGTTTACCCGACAATCCTGATGATTGGTATAAATATTTTTAATAAGGAGGCATAGATGGCTAAGAAAAAGGACAAAAAGAGTAAGTTTATTTACGAAAAGAAAAACGGATGGGAAAAGATTTCCAAAAAAGATGCATCTGCTTTGGAGAGTTTCAATAAAAAGTATATTGACTTTCTAAGCACATGCAAAACCGAACGGGAAACAACCGATTTTGCTGTTGCCGAAGCCAGAAAGAAGGGCTTTAAAGAGGGTAAAGGAGATAAATTTTATATTATTAACAGAGGAAAATCCGTCTGTTTCGTGGTAAAGGGTAAAAAACCCATAGAAGAAGGAGTTAGAATAATCGGTTCTCACATTGATTCACCGAGAATTGATTTGAAGCAGAATCCTCTTTATGAAGACACCGAATTGGCTCTTTTCAAGACACATTACTACGGAGGGATTAAAAAATATCAATGGGTAACCATACCTCTTGCAATACACGGGGTCGTTTTAAAGGAAAACGGAGAAAAGGTAAATGTTGTATTCGGGGAGGATGAAGCTGAACCTGTACTTACCATTACCGACATACTTCCCCACCTGGCATACAAGATTCAGATGACAAAGAAGATGTATGAAGCGATCCCGGGAGAAAATTTAAATATACTCGTAGGTAGTAAACCCATTGAAGATAAGGATGAAAAGAATAAAATAAAAGCAAATGTCTTATCCATTTTAAACAAGAAATACGGGATAATCGAAGAGGACTTTTTAAGTGCGGAATTAGAAATTGTGCCCTCGGGAAGGGCAAGAGAACTGGGTATAGACGGCAGTATGGTCCTCGGTTACGGACATGATGACAGGGTGTGTGCATACACGAGTCTCCAGGCTCTTTTTGATGCTAAAAAACCGGTATATACTACCATAATTTATTTTGCAGACAAAGAGGAAATCGGAAGCGACGGAAATACAGGTGCAAAATCTAAATTTATTGAAGATGTTATTTTAAAAGCCATTGAAAACGCCGGCAAAGAACCGACATATCAAATGCTTCGCACGGTTATAAACAATTCCCAGGGATTATCTTCCGATGTCAATGCAGCCGTTGACCCGACCTATAAGTCGGTAAACGAAATGAACAACGCATGTAAACTCAATTACGGTATCGCTCTTACAAAATATACCGGCTCAGGCGGGAAATACAGCGCTAATGATTGTCACGCCGAATTCTTCGGTAAAATCAGAGCAATGTTCAACAAGCGTGGCGTAATTTGGCAAACGGGAGAACTTGGTAAAGTCGATGAAGGCGGCGGTGGTACCATAGCAAAATATATGGCTGAAATCGGTGTCGAAACCTTGGACTGCGGAACCCCTGTTCTGTCAATGCATGCCCCGCATGAGGTGGTAAGCAAACTGGATGTTTACGAAACATATAAAGGGTACTTAGCTTTCATTGAAGAAGAATAACCATTATTCAAAGGGGGGAAGTTTATTACTTCCCCCTTTGAAATTTCTATTCTCCGTTATAGAAATTCCTTTAATAGTGGGATATGCTTATGCTTTTTTCCAGACATTGAAATCATATGTTCAATTTAACGCAGAGATCGCATTTTTTATATCGGGCATTATTTTCTACATAATTTTAAGAATAACCGTTGAAAGTCTGACCGAACACTCGTTTCGTTTTCTCGACAACTTCGAACATGAGCTTACACATATATTTTTCTCTATAATATGCTTTAAAAGTATAAATAAACTCACCGTCACAAGACAATCGGG
Organism: Caldifarciminota bacterium; assembly: GCA_015486655.1. GTDB lineage: Bacteria > Hydrothermota > 32-111 > QNBC01 > QNBC01 > QNBC01. The sequence goes on from WFRF01000053.1 coordinate 3,797, forward strand.
GGGTTCCGTCGAAGTCTCCGGCGATAATCTTATAATCAGGTTATCCCCCTATTTTTTCCCGCTTCTCGCATTTATTGTTCTTATTCCTTATCCCTTTCTTCAAATAGGATACAGAAAATACGATCTTCTTCTTGTGGGAATTGGTGTTGGAATACATCTTATAAGCACAATAAAAGACATCCATGTTGAACAACCGGATTTAAAGAGGAGCGGGTTTCTGTTCTCCCTGATTTTCATAATATTGATGAACTTGATCTTTCTCGGAATACTGTTTACCATACCTGTGGGAGCAGAACATATATGGGATTTCTTCTTAACCGGCATTACATATCCTTTCAGTATTTTTTAATAACCGTATAAGTAGTTATTACGGAAACCACACATTTACTTACATTATTCACATAAAAGAATAAATTTGTTGCTTTGCTATTAACTTAACGGCTTGACGTTATTATTTTTTTTGAAGTATACTTTCGTATAAAGACAAGTTGTTAATTATAATATATAACCCGGGGGTAAAAAGCGAGCAAACTGATTACTGTCGTTGAGGATGAACCCGATGTTCTGAATTTGATATTATTGCATCTTGCAAAGTCAGGGTTCAAAGCGAAAGGATTTTTGTCCGCAAAGGATTTCTTTGATTTTTTATCCGACAATATACCGGATCTCATTGTCCTCGATCTCATGTTACCGGATATTGACGGTCTTGAAATATGTAAATCACTTAAATCAAAAACCGATTACAGCTCCATTCCCATTATTATTCTTACTGCAAAGGGCGATGAAACGGATAAAATAGTTGGACTGGAACTGGGGGCTGATGATTATATGACAAAACCCTTTTCTCCGCGAGAGTTAATTGCGAGAATAAAGGCAATATTGAGAAGAAGCTCTTTTCAGGAAAGCAATAAAAAAATAACAATAAATAATGAAATCATAATAGATTCTAACAGGTACGAAGTGTTTGTGGGAAAAGAAAAAATTAAATTAACATCCACAGAATTTAAAATCCTGGAATTACTTGCCAGTAAAAAAGGATACGTTTTTACAAGAGAGGATATTTTAAATTATCTGTGGGAACACGATAAGGTCGTTACCGATCGAACCGTGGATGTCCATATCAAGCATTTAAGAGATAAACTTGGGAAAGCAGGGAAAATTATAAAAAACGTGAGAGGAATCGGATATAAAATAGAAGAATGAAAACTAACATTTTTTTAAAGGTGTTTACAAGCTTTATTGTAATAATATTGCTTCTTTCGAGTTTTATATTTCTTTTTTCATTTAAAACAATAAAACAACATTACATATATACATTAACATATGAATTAAGGAATATTGCCCATGTCCTCAGTTTAACCGTTACTCCGATAATAAAATCCGGGAATACGCAAAATTTGGATCCCATGATTAAGAGTGTAGGTAAAGACATCAATACGAGAATCACGGTAATTTCTCCTGACGGAACGGTTTTGGCGGATTCGAAGAAAAACCCGCTTGCCATGGAAAACCACAGAGGACGTCCGGAGATAAGGGCTGCATTAAAGGCAGAATTTGGGACATCAATACGTTACAGCACAACGGTAAAAAAGGAAATGTTATATGTTGCTCTCCCTTTAAAATCAAACGGAGTGACATACGGAATTATACGTGTAAGTTTATTTTTAAGCGATATATATTCTCTTTTGGACAGATTAAAGGATAAAATACTTTATTCCATAATCATAATTACATTGCTGTCATTAATTGGCGCATTTATTTTTTCTAGAAATATATCGGCTCCCATTGGAGAGCTTGCAAAAGCTTTCGGAGATTTGGCAAAGGGCAATTTTAATACTCGTCTAAATTTTAAAAGGAAAGATGAATTGGGAGAGCTGGCAAAGAGCTTTAACGTGATGAACAAGAAACTGAAAGAACAATTTGATCAACTCAATGCTAATAAGGAAAAATTCAATCGTATTATATCTTCTATGAACGAAGGACTCATGGTTATCGACGCGACCGGTAAAATTATTCTTTATAATAAAAGTTTTGAAAGCATTCTTTCGGAATCAGCGAAAAATAGGTTTTATTGGGAAATTTTCAGAATCCCAAAATTAATTAATTCCATAGACAAAGCGATAAAAAATCAAGAATATAATTATGATGAGATTGAGCTTGCAGGAAGAGTATATCTGTTCAGTTTTTCCTTTATAAAAACGAGTAAAGAATTGATTGTTATTTTACATGACATAACTAAATTCAAAGAGCTTGAGAGAATAAAAAAAGATTTGATTGCCAATGTTTCTCATGAATTACGTACACCTTTAACGGCTATAAAAGGATATCTCGAAACAATTGAGGATGAACCGGCGGAAAATCAAGAATATTATCTTAAAATAGTCGAAAAACATACAGATCGATTGATTAACATAGTAAATGATCTGCTTCAACTCTCCGAACTCGAAAAAAACGAACAGAATAAAGATGTTGAAAATATTGATTTGAAAGAATTGGCAAAAAATATAATAGAGATTTTTAAACAAAGAGCATTGAAAAAGAATATAGATTTAACCTTAAATGTCCCTCATTCGATATTTTTAAAATGTGATCCCTTCCAAATTGAGCAGATGCTTATTAATCTGATAGATAATGCAATTAAATATACGGAAAGTGGGGATGTGACACTATCAATTAAAAAGAATGAAGATAAAATTATAATAAATGTCAGTGATACGGGCATAGGGATTCCGAACAACAATATTGACAGAATATTCGAACGATTCTATGTTGTGGATAAATCCCATTCAAAAAGTATGGGGGGGACAGGACTAGGTTTATCCATAGTTAAACACATAGTACTTTTACATAACGGCAAAATTGAAGTAAACAGCACCCCCGGTAAAGGGACTATCTTTACAGTAACATTTCCTGCATAATAAATATTCAAAATTAACCAAAAATTAACAATTTCTTAATTCCTAATTAATTATGTTTCGTTATAATAAAAATGATATGAGAATTTATTTAAATGTTCTGTGGGGAATTAATCCATTGAAAACAAAAGGAGGAACCATGAAAAAATTCAGGAAAATTGCACTTATTGCAGTGGCAGTTATAATAGGCATATGGAACATTGCAAGTGCCGATAATATCAAACTTACCGGCGCAGGCGCAACATTTCCTTATCCGCTGTATGCTAAGATGTTCTCGGTATATCATAACAATTACGGTATTCAAGTAAATTATCAGGCTATCGGATCCGGAGGAGGTATAAGGCAGGTTAAGGCAAAGACTGTGGATTTCGGAGCTTCGGATGCTTTTCTTAACAACAAAGAGCTAAAGATGTTTTCTCATCCCGTGGTTCATGTCCCTATTACAGCCGGTGCAGTGGTTGTAACGTATAACCTTCCGTTTGTTAAAGAGTTGAAACTAACACCTGAAATCATTGCAGATATTTTTCTGGGAAAGATAAAAAAGTGGAACAATGATAAAATACAAGCAATAAACCCCGGAATTAAACTTCCTAAAACAGGTATATTTGTTGTTCACAGATCCGACGGAAGTGGAACAACATTTATATTCTCAGATTATTTATCTAAGGTATCCCCCGTATGGGCGAGTAACGTCGGCAGGGGAAAAGCATTGAGTTGGCCCTGCGGGTTAGGGGCAAAAGGTAATCCGGGAGTAGCCGGACTCGTGAATCAAACCCCAGGGGCAATAGGATATGTAGAATTGATATATGCCATACAAAACAATATGAAATATGCAAGCATAAGAAACAGATCGGGGAATTATATAAAGCCTTCTCTTACATCGGTTAAAGAGGCGGCGAAAATTAAACTCCCTGATGATATGCGCGTTTCATTAACAAACACAAATTCTAAAACAGGTTATCCAATATCCGGATTTACATGGATTATTGTCTACAAGGATCTTGCCAATGGAGGATTATCTTTTAAAAAAGCCAAAGCAGTCATAAACATGCTATGGTGGATGACCCATGACGGACAGAGGTATTGTGAACCGTTAAACTATGTCCCGTTGTCTAACAATGCCCGCATAAAAGCTGAAAAAATTATTAAATCCGTTACCTATAAAGGAAAAACTCTTATCGGCAAAAAAGATGTTGCAAGATAAAATTTTTAAGAAACTAATTTTTACCTGCGGGCTTCTAATAATCCTGCTCGGCATTGCCATATTTATCACAGTCCTAATAGGAAGTATCCCTTCCATAAAGGCATTCGGATTCCATTTTTTATCGAGTAAACAATGGAATCCCGTAAGTGATGAATTCGGGGCACTGCCTTTCATAATTGGGACATTGATAACCTCAATTTTAGCGATACTTATATCTATCCCCTTTTCCCTCTCCGTTGCACTGTTATTGGGGGAATTTTTTCAGGAAGGCATTTTAAACGAAATCCTGTCTTCCACCATTGACCTCCTTGCCGGAATTCCCTCTGTAATATACGGTTTTTGGGGATTGGTTGTTTTGGTACCGATTATCAGAAACATAGAGATGAAATGCGGAATTCCCCCGTATGGAGTCGGTATACTAACCGCTTCCATCGTTCTCGCTATCATGATAATCCCTTATACGGCTTCCATTGCCAGAGAAGTAATACGTCTAACTCCACCGGAGATAAAGGAAGCAGGATACTCACTGGGAGGGACACGTTTGGATATTGTAAGAAAAGTAATTTTTCCGAATTCCCGCTCAGGTATAATTGCCGGCATTTTGCTCGGATTCGGGAGGGCAATCGGAGAGACAATGGCTGTTACAATGGTAATCGGGAATTCAAATACTCTTCCCAAAGATCTCTTCAGCCCGGCAAATACAATGGCATCTGTTATTGCAAATGAATTTACCGAAGCAACAACAAATATACACTTAAGCTCCCTAATACAGATAGGGATGTGGCTTTTTGTGATAACTTTTCTCGTCAATCTTTTAGGCAGCATTATAATTGAAAAAACCGAAATAAAAGGCGGGCTTAATGGATAATCATAGGACTAAAATAATTAAAGACAAAGTATTCCTGTTTACCGTTATTTTTATTTCATTTCTCGCCGTATTGCCTCTTATGGCAATCATTATCCAGTTAATTATAAAGGGTGCCAGAGTAGTTAATCTTCATTTTTTGCTATCCCTTCCCAAACCTCCACCTGAAGGAGGAGGAATACTAAATTCCCTAACAGGAACATTGATTATAGTGGGCATAGCAACATTAATAGCGGTTCCAATTGGGTTATTATCCGGCATATATCTTGCCGAATTCAAGAACAGATTTACTCGATTTACCGAAATTATTGTAAATACGCTTCAGGGAGTCCCTTCTATTGTTATCGGCATTTTAGCATATCTTTGGATTGTAAAGCCGACAGGTAAATTTTCCGGTTTTTCCGGCGGTTTTGCACTTAGCTTGATGATGCTTCCGTCCGTTATAAAAAATACCGAAGAGACAATCAAGCTTATCCCCTCATCTCTTAAAGAGGCATCTTTTGCCTTAGGCGCGAACTATACGAGCACGCTCTTTAAGGTTATTCTTCCAACGGCAATGAGAGGAATACTTTCCGGTGTATTGATCGGAATTGCCAGAATAGCCGGGGAAACTGCACCGCTTTTATTTACAACCCTGGGGAATCCTTATATGAACATAAATCCGTATAAACCCATGGATGCTCTGCCTTTGCTTATATTTAACTACGTGATGAGCCCGTATAAAGCGTGGAGAGATGTTGCATGGGGAGCGGCACTGGTTCTTGTATCACTAGTTCTTTTGCTAATTATAATTATGAAAATGGTAGGTAAAAAATGGACAACATAATTCTTAGAATCGAGGATTTTTCAGCCGGGTATAACAATCATCTTGTTTTAAAAAACATAACACTCGGGATGGAAAAGAACAAGGTCACATCTATTATGGGACCTTCAGGATGTGGGAAAACCACTCTAATACGGTGTATTAACAGAATGCATGAATTAACCCCAAACTCCACACATAAGGGGAAAATATTACTAAACGAGAAAAATATATACGATATGCATCCCATCGTTCTCAGGAGAAAAGTTGGAATGGTTTTTCAAAAACCGAATCCTTTTCCCAATATGAGCATATATGATAACGTTATTTCCGGGTATATTTTAAACGGCATTAAACTGAAAAAAGATGAAAAAGACAGTCTCGTGGAGGATTCTTTAAAAAAAGCATATCTCTGGAACGAGGTAAAGGATTATCTGTTCAAAAGAGGCACTTTCCTATCCGGTGGACAGCAACAGAGACTATGTATAGCAAGAGCAATGGCAATGAAACCCGAAATATTATTGCTTGATGAGCCTACATCTGCATTAGACCC
>WFRF01000054.1 GCA_015486655.1 Caldifarciminota bacterium
CCGAATCCTTCTCCCCTTGTTTTTTTATACATATCGAAGAGAGAATCATATTCAGCCGCTCTATAACCGTAACGAATCCCATCATATCGAGCCAGGTTCGAAGATGCTTCCGAACATGACAATATTTGGTAAACCGGAACGGAATACTTTGAAAATCCGAAATCGATTTCCTCCACCGTATTGCCGTCCTCTTTCAGTTGATCCAATAAATTTTGTATGTTTTTTCTAATATCACCGTTGAGGTTCGGATCATTAATATCATTGCTGACCGCAATTTTAAATTTCTTGGGGGAATAATCGGAATATGTGTATTTCTCAATATCTTTAGACGTTGAATCCCTCCGGTCAAAACCGTTTATAACGGAAAATACCCTCTCTGCATCTTCTGCGGACCTGCATATGGGACCTATCTGGTCAAGGGATGAAGCAAAGGCTACGAGTCCGAATCTTGAAACTCTGCCATATGTGGGTTTTAACCCCGTAACACCACAGAATGAGGCAGGTTGCCTAATTGAACCGCCTGTGTCGGAACCCAGAGCAAAAACCACCTCTCTTGCTGCAACGGCGGCAGCGGAACCTCCGCTTGAACCTCCGGGGACCCTTTTTCTGTCCCATGGATTTAATGTATTACCGTAAAAGGATGTTTCCGTGGATGAACCCATTGCAAATTCGTCCATATTAGTCCTTCCGATCAGAACTCCGCCTTCCGATATTATTCTTTCATAAACCGTTGAATTGTAAGTAGCTTCATAGTTTTGTAGCATCTTGGAAGCACAGGTCAGTTTGTGCCCCTTTACCGCTATGTTATCTTTAAGGGCAAAAGGTATACCAAACAACTTCCCCTTAATCCCCGATTGTTTTACGATTTGATCCAATTCTTTGGCTCTCGCAAGGGCTTCCGATTCATAAATTTCCACGAAACTGTTAAGATTGTTTTTCTTTATTCTGTTTATGAAAAACCGTACCGTTTCCTCAACTGAAATTTGTTTTTTTTCAATAGCATCTTTAATCTCTTTGATTGTGCCGTTTAATAACAATTCTCTCTTATCCATCTATTTATCCCCTTTCAATATGGTCGGTACGGAAAACAACCTGTCCTTTATAGATGGTGCGTTTTTAATAATGCTTTCGGTATCGGAAAATTCCACGATTTTGTCTTCCCTCAAAATTGATTCTTTGGATGAACTTTTGGTGAAATCAAAATTCTCGTCGAGTTTTATATTGAGGGCATCAAGGGCATCGAGAAATTCCTGTGTCATATCCTCAAGATTTTTTTTATACGTTTCAATCTCGTCTTCGTTGAGATATATCTTTGCTATTTCAGCCGCTTTTCTTATATCCGAATTTTCAATTTTCATCTATTCCTCCAAATACTTAAACTTGGCGTATTTAACAAGTACCCATTTTTTTTCACCGTTTGCAAGGGCTATGTATGCTCTTTGCTCGTCACCCTCGCCCACTGTTTTCAATATCCTTATTTTACCAAAAACAGGATGAATTGCAAGTTTATTCCCACTATTTTCCATATTTATCTCTTTGAATGTGTCTCGGACAATTCTTTTCTTTTCAATGAGGAGTTCCGAGGGTATTTCCCCGGCAAATCGGGAAATTATTGACGGTGCAACCGTACCTCTGAAATCCCTCGTATGCGAGTAGGAAATATACAACCGCTCCTTAGCCCTTGTCATTGCCACATAAAAGAGTCTCCTCTCTTCTTCTATTTTGGTCTCGGAATCTATGCTGTTAATATGTGGGAAAAGCCCCTCAACCGCTCCAACAATGAAAACCGTATCAAATTCCAGCCCCTTTGCGCTGTGAACCGTCATCATATTTATCCTATCGTTCTTCTCCTTCCAACCGTCAATATCGGTGAATAGTGAGATCTGATTGAGATACTCTTCAACTGTGGGTTCTTCCGTCAAACTGTCAAATTCCTCGGCGGAATTTATCAATTCTTCTATATTTTCTATTTTCGACATATCCTCCGGATTCGTCGTGTTGTACATCTTATCTATGTATGCCGTTTCGTTAAGAACAATTTCAATAGTTTCTTTTACCCCTTTCCCCTCCGACTTTTTCTTTATTTTATTGTACATTTCGTAAAATTTACCAAACGCCTCTTTTGCCCTTGAAGGCAAATCAAGACTCTCCAAACCGGACATACATTCAAGAAGAGAGATGCCCTTTACGGCAGATTCGTATTCCAGAAGTTCCAGACTCTTTTTGCCTATTCCCCGAGGCGGTGTATTGATTACGCGCATCAGGGATATATTGTCCTTTTCATTAACCAGTATCTTCAAAAAAGCCAGTATGTCTTTAACTTCCGCCCTTTCAAAAAAACGTGTGCCCCCGACAATCACATAGGGTATTTGATATTTTTGTGCCATTACCTCAAAGATTCGGCTTAAGGCGTTAATTCTGTATAAAATAGCTATCTCCCCGGCTTTCACCCCTTTTTCAATAAGAGATTTCACCCTTTGCATCACGAAATTGGCTTCCTCCATGGAGGAATAACCGTCGATTATTTCAATCTTATCACCCTCTTTCCAATCCGTATAGAGAGATTTCCCCTTCCTTCCGATGTTGTTCTTTATGACATTGGACGCCGCCTCCAGTATTGTTTTTGTTGATCGGTAGTTCTTTTCCAGTTTAATTGTTTTGGTCCCGGGAAACACTCTGTCAAAACTCAATATGTTTTCAATCTCCGCTCCCCTGAAACTGTAAATGGACTGGTCGTCATCACCCACGACACATATATTCTTGTATTTTTCCCCAAGCAGTTTAATCAGTTCAAATTGCATTTTGTTTGTGTCTTGATATTCGTCCACAAGAATATATTTGAATCTTTCGTTGTAGTATCCCTTAATCTCGGGATATTTTTTCAGAAGTTTAACAGTATTTCCTATCAAATCGTCAAAATCCATGGCGTTGCTCGCGAGCAGGAATTTGACGTATTTTTCGTAAACCAATGCGATTTTCATATTATTGGGATTATGGCTGTTCATTGAAACCATTCCCGGCTCCACGAACTCTCTCTTGTATTTGCTTATGATTCTTCTTATTTTTTTGGGTGGAAACGTTTCGACGGGAAGATCCAGGTTTTTTGTAATTCTCTTAATTGCATTTACCGCATCCTTTTCGTCATATATTACAAAATTCCCGGTGTACCCCAGTAAATCCGCGTGATTTCTCAATATCCTCGAACATATGGAATGGAATGTTCCCATGGTAATTCTTCGCGCATTACTACCGACCATGTCAAAGATTCGCTCTTTCATCTCTTCGGCGGCTTTGTTCGTAAATGTTACCGCCAGTATGTTTTCGGGGGAAACACCTTTTGAAATAAGGTATGCAATACGGTATGTAATAGTCCTCGTTTTTCCGCTGCCGGCTCCGGCGAGTATCAGAAGAGGACCTTCGATTACTTCACAGGCAGACTTCTGCCCTTCATTTAAATCACTGAGTATATCCTGATTTTTCATAATGACGGATGATAAAACTTTATCATCCATATGTCAAGGAGGGAAATTCTAAACCACTTTCATAGCGTTAACGTGTTTTTTTATCCCGTTAACTATATTGTCTATATTCTCATCCTTATGAAACTTTATGTACGGATGTTCCACATCCTTATTTGATCTGATTACGATGAGAGGTTCGTAAAGTTCATTATATTTCAACAACTTTTCAAAATGTTTTATTTCTTCCGTATTCGCATTAGGAGCGAGATCAAACAAAACGACATCTGCATTAAAAGAGAGAGTCACATCAAGTATCATCTCCGCAGTTTGATGTAAACCGGTGTAAAGAATGTCAAAACCCACATTTTCAAGTTCCTTGTAAAGCCTCTTTGATTCCTGATCATTGTTATCAATACCGAGACGAATCATTAGAATACGAATATTTCTCATATTACCTCCCCGGGCAATAAAAAAACTTCCCATTCTCAGGAAAGTTCGCTTTTGTTATTGTACAACAACTTTTGATTCTCATCTTAATTAATAATAACATATTGATTTCAAATGTCAATAGCTCGAGACAATTAATCCGATAACATTGTTAATTCCCCTCGGCAAGAGGGGTGTTGCTTTGCGACGGGGTGTTCCATAATAAGTGAGAAGTGGGAAGTTAGAACTAAGAAGTTAAATGTGTAATTGATTTTATCATCTTTAAGAACAGCTGCTCCTCTTTTAGGGGAGCTGTCCGGTTCTCCGGACTGAGGGGTAAATTCACGAAGCCGAAGCCTGAGGCTCTCGAAGGCGAGGTTCTCGAGTTACGATCTCACGAGGGGTGAGGCTCTCGAACCCCGGAAAATGCGTGTCTGTAAATTCCCCTCTGCAGAGG
>WFRF01000055.1 GCA_015486655.1 Caldifarciminota bacterium
AGCGCGAGAAATTTTATTGAACTTAAAATAGAAAAAATATTCGACAACGGACGTTCTATTATCATAGAAATGAAAAACAATGACATAAAATTGAAATCCGCTATTACTAAATTTTCTCTGGAAAACATGGGGCTAAAGAAAGGTGAAATGGTTTTTGCCGTTTTCAAGGCAAAATCACTGCACGAGTTATCATGAAGAGATACAGATTTTATATCATACTTGTATTCGCTCTACTGGGGCTGTCGTTCATAATACTGCCTATTGCAAGTATCATTTTCGGGACTCCTTTGTCATCGATAAAGTCGGCATTCTTGGACAGGGAGATTATTAACTCCATCATTTTAACAATATCAGCCGGACTTATTTCAACCGCTATAGGGCTTTTAATCGGCATACCTGTTTCATACCTCATAGTATTTAAAAATTTCAAAGGTAAAAAATTGGTAGAATCAATAATTGATATCCCTATTATGATACCCCACACGGCAGCGGGTATTGCCCTCCTGACAATTTTCGGTTCAAGAGGTTACCTTGGTAAAATTTTCTCCATATTCGGTATAAGATTTGTAGGTACGATGGCAGGTATTGTCATCGGAATGATGTTTGTAAGTATAACGTATCTGATAAATGCAACCAAAGAGGGATTCAGAAGCATAGACAAGAATTACATTAAAGTAGCCAGGTCTCTGGGGGCAAATGATTTCGGAACATTCTTCCGCGTTATAATTCCTCTATCGTTAAAGGATGTAATTTCGGGAACAATTATGAGTTGGGCAAGGGCTATTTCCGAATTCGGAGCAATTATTATACTTGCATACCATCCTATGGTTGCGCCGGTTCTTGTTTACGAGCGATTCACAACTTACGGGCTTGCATATTCGAAACCAATTGTATTTCTTATAACCGTTATAAGCCTTGCCATTTTCCTTCTTTTACGAATCATTTCGGGAAAAATGAAGAACTATAACAAAAACCGTTAACTATTTTACCACGCTAAATTTCTTTACAATCTCACTGCCGATTTTTCTTGAAACGGCAAAGTAAACACCTCTTGCCAATTCCAGTGGTATTACGGAACTGCCGGCAACTTCCTTCTTTGTTATGAGATTCCCGGCCATATCATAGATCCCGATGGAAACGGGAGAATTTTTACTCATATTGATTGTCAGTTTTCCATCAGAATAGGAAAATGACAATTCGGATTTTTCAAGTTTATCTATGTCGGATATTCCGCCGGTCGCCATTTCGAAATCTGCATCATCGGCAATACCGGCATCACCGTTATTCATATATCCCCGTATTTTCAAATCGGCAATAGCGGCTGTATCCGGTGCAATAACAGTATCCACCATATTTTCCCAGACCAGGGAATCCGAATTGTACTTTGTGGGAGAACTACTCATATAACTGCCGTCGGAACTCCTCCATGTGACAAGTATTCCCATTCCGTTGGATCCCGTTCCGTTGGCTCTCACCCATACGGAGTAGATATATTCTGCGCCTCCCGAAATTGAAATTTGCTGCCAAACACCTCTGTTTGATGTACTTGTTGTCGTTATGTCAATTGCATATGAGCCCGAATGGACATAAGTGGATTCTTTGACAACATTGACACCGGAATCGATATTCCATACTGCAAGAGTGTCTCCCTCCCAACTCTCAAATCCTCCGTTTTGAACTAAATTGGAGGCATTTAAAGAAAATGCCCAAACAAAAACAACACACGGGATAATAAATAAAAGTTTTTTCATAGTACCTCCTCACTTATAATTTATTTTAAGTCAAGCATGGGGAGATGTCAAATCATAAAATCGGTTTTCAAGTAGATAGGTACAGACACATTAAGCGACTTCGTCGCAAGTTTTCAAGTAAGAACTAAGAAGTAGGAAATAGGAAGTCGGAATAAAAATATATCATTTAAAAATTCATTTTTTATTCTGCCGGAATTTCATAGAAATTAAACTATTTCTTTTTAAACAAACGTAAATACTCTCCGTAACCTTCCTTTTTGAGGTCATCAACGGGGATAAATCTCAAAGATGCCGAGTTTATACAATATCTAAGCCCAGACGGAGCGGGCCCGTCGTCAAACAGATGTCCCAAATGCGAATCGCCGTCTCTCGATCTTACTTCGACTCTTACCATACCGAGCGAAGTATCAATCTTATCTACAATATGACTGTTATCGATGGGTTTTGTAAATGAGGGCCATCCGCACCCCGCATCGTACTGATCCAGCGTTGAAAACAGAGGCTCTCCCGTTACAATATCCACATAAATGCCCTGTTTTTTATTGTTCCAATACTTATTTTTAAATGGTGTTTCCGTTGAATTCTCTTGAGTTACTTTATATTGAAGTGGGCTTAATTTAGCTTTTATCTCTTTCTTTGACGGTTTTTTATACCTGTTATCTCTTTTGTATTTAAGACGCTTTAGCTTATTTTTCCAGACATTCCATATAAATTGCTCTCTTCCCGAAAAAAATTTGTATGTACAATACCTGATAGGACTTTTTTTGTAAAAATTTTGGTGATAAGTTTCAGCTTTATAAAATTTATCGTATTTTTTTATCTCCGTTGCAATATTTTCCTTGAAAAGTCCGGATTTTACGAGAAGTTCTTTTGACTTCTCCGCAAGATATTTCTGCTCGTCATCATGGTAGAAAATTGCCGTTCTGTATTGAGAACCTCTGTCTGCAAACTGCCCTCCCCTGTCTGTGGGATCAATGTGGGACCAGAATACATCTAACAAATCGTTATAGTTTATTTTATCAGGGTCATAGATAACCTGAACCGCCTCGTAATACCCTGTTTTTCCCGATGAAACCTCTTCGTATGTGGGATTCGCTTTGTCCCCACCTGTATATCCCGAAATAACCTCTTTTACCCCTTCGATTTTCTCAAAGGCTTCTTCCATACACCAGAAGCATCCCCCTGCAAAAGTAGCCGTTTTGTATTCCTTGCCTTTCATATTATTCACCTCGGATTTACCTTTATATTGATTTTTCATTCCATACAAACAGGATAATTCAAAAATAAACAAAATTAAAATAAAACTAAATAATGTTTTTACCATTTTTTATTTCTCCACTCTTCATGATATAATGAATACAGGCGTATGTCAAGCTGAATAGTAGATAGGTGCAGACATATTAACCACTTGATAGCCGAAAGAACTATACTGCAATTAAAGAGACTCCATCTCAAGTAGGAAGTTATAAGTAAAGGGACTGCGTCTCAATTAAGACTAAGAAGTAAGAGATAGATAAAATATAAGACAATTACTCCCGATATAATTTCTTAGTTCTCAGTCCTTGATTATTTCTAAAAATAGCTGCTCCTCTTTTAGGGGAGCTGTCCGGTTTTACCGGACTGAGGGGTTCTGTTCATAGATGAATATAATAAAATCAATTACATATTTAAATGTCATGCTGAACTTGGTTCAGCATCAAAGTGAGATTCAGGATCAAGTCCGGAAGGACATATTGTGAATAATTCCATTATAGTATTCTCATACTATATCTTTATAAATTTCAATAAACAAAAGTGGTTAATATGTATTATATATCACTTAAATCACCTTTGTCTGCAGAAGTCAAAGAAATATGATTTTCTGAGAAGATTTTAAAATAAATTAAATTTGCAAATGACAATCAATATTATCAATACATCGCTATTGTCCAAGCAACAGGTCCCAAATAAGTAGAGTTCACATTATTCGACCCTTCAATAAAAAAATTGTCACACTTATTTTTGATTATCTCTATGACATTATCCTGTAAATCCGAATAGTACGTCTTACTTATGATGATATATTTATATTGTTTCTCTCCACCAAGAATCTTATTTACAACCTGCATATTTGTTCGTGCCTTACCGTAAGGTTCTATTCTCCCCTCTTTGTTGAACACCAAAATAGGTTTTATTTTAAAAACGCTACCCAAAAGGGCTTTTGCCTTTCCGATCCTGCCGCTTTTTTCCAGATATGACAGATTCTCAATGATAAGATAAAATTTTATATTATCTCTTATTTCGGTTGCCTCATTTTTCAGCTCCTCAAAGGTTGCACCTTTAATTGCTTTGTCAGCGAGGATTATTGCAAGAAGAGCTTCTCCGGCACATGTCATAAGTGAGTCTACTACGAAAATGTTTTTATCGTTTACGGATTCCGCCGCTTTTCTCGCCGAATTTATCGTACCGCTGTCAGCCCCCGATAGATGTACCGAAATAATGTCCTTTTCCTCAATACCTCTGTATACATCTTCTATATAAGCCGGTGAAAGTAATGTAGTCCTTGAAACTTCTCCATTTTTAAGCCTGTCGCAGAAAGCCTTATAATCAACCCCCGTCACCTCTTCTTCCCCTATGTATACGGGATGTTTTAACACAATAATGTTGTATTTTTCGGCAATCGCATCATCAATATATCCCCCGTCATCGGTTACTATTCTTACCATTGTTTCCTCCTATTCAACAGATATCAACAATATAAAATCCGATTCGCCTATATTGTAGACATCAAATTCCAAATCCGGATTTTCCAGACGTATTTCATTTATCATTTCCTCATCATAATACTTATCATTAATATATGCGGTAGCGAGACTACTATACTCTGTCTTTAACGCATTTATCGTATCTGAAATACACCTCTTCAAATTCTTGGAAGCCGCAATAATATTATCCCCCAGAATTGCTATATAGTCGCCCTTATCCAAAAGAATACCGTCAAATTTACAACTCTTTGCACTGATTGTGATACTTGCCGCTTTAAAGCCGTCTTCAACCTTTAATTTTTTAATGATATCTTCGTAATTATCATTCTCCTCAAAGTTAAGCAATGCGCTTAGCAAATACGCTTCATTCTCAAATGTCAGTACTTTTCCGTTTTTCCGGGCACTTACAATAGCCTGTTTTGTCACACCTTCGAGATTCTTATCGGATACAAGAAACAGTAATTTATCACCGTCAATCACATCTATTAATTTAACTATTTCACTCACCGAGGGATTATTCACGCTGAAAATCCTGCTTATATTAAAGCTCCTTATCAAATTGTCGAAACCGTGATTTTTTATGAGAACAATTATTTCATACCCCTTCTCCATTCCCGATATAACATCATTTCTCTGCGAATCCATGTCTTCAACCATTTTATTTCTTATTGAACCGATCTTATGGGATATCTCTTCAAACACTTTATCCGGCTCATTTGTATGTACGTGCACTTTTGTCGCTACATTGGTTTCAACAACAATAATACTGTCCCCGTATTTTCTCAATATCGCATTGATCTCTCTTTCCTTGCCTACCGTATCAATAATAAATTCAACATCAAACCTGAATTCAATTTTTCTATTCCAAACTGCGGCTATTTTCGGTAATTTTATGTTTATGTGCCCGTAAAGATTCTTTAAATTATCAAAATTTATATTGATTGCCACATTATTAATGCTCTTGTTGATATTTCTACGGATGCCGGACAACATTCCGTTTAATTTATTTTCACTCTCTCTATCTTCGTATTGTGAGTAGTTTTCCAGATATTCCCTGTAAGCACCCTCCAATATGTAGACAAACCCCTGTCCTCCCGCATCGACAACGCCTGCTTTTTTCAATATGGGCAACATTTCCGGGGTTTTCTCCAGTGTAATTTTGGCTCTTTTTAATCCGTTTCTAAGAATCTTCTCTAAAGAATCCCCGTATTTCAAGCTGGCAAACATCTCCTTTGATACTTCGTTCA
>WFRF01000056.1 GCA_015486655.1 Caldifarciminota bacterium
GCATAGAGGATGTTGTGGATAAGAGAAAAATACTTTTGGCAACAATCGGCCTGGGGAAATTTTTGGGGGGAGGATTCATGCTTTTACCAAAAGCGGATCCTCTCAAACATAAGTTTGATGCTTCCATAATTAATGAGGTAAATAAAATTATATTTTTCAGATTGTTACCCGAAGCCAAAAACGGAAACCATATAACGAGTAAATATGTTAAATACATTGAGGGGATTAAATCTTTGGTCATAAGTTCGGAAAAAATAATTAAATTCCATCTCGACGGAGAATTGATGCCGGTAAAATATAATGAATTAGAGGTTAGTATAAAAAAGGAAGGAGTAAGAATTATCGTATGAGTATTTTAAGGTTCAGGGAAGAGATTCCCGCATTAAAAAGAAAGAGAAACGGATTACCCCCTATTTATTTTGACAACGCATGTATGACGTTGAAACCCGATAATGTCGTAGAGGCGATTAACGATTATTACACAAAATTTCCCGCCTGCGGGGGGAGAAGCCACCACTGGTTTACCAGAGAAGTGGATATGAGGGTTACGGAATCAAGAGAGAAAATCGCTCACTTTATAGGGAGTGACAATCCGAGTGAAATTGTTTTTACAAGGAACACCACTGAAGCGATTAACCTTGTAGGCCATTCATTTGATTTTAAAAGGGGCGATACGGTACTTACAACAGACAAAGAGCATAACTCAAATCTTTGTATATGGAAGGACCTGGAAGAGCTGAAAGGGATAAAACACAGATTTGTTCCTTCAAATGAGGATAACACATTCAACCTCAACAGATTAGAAGAAATTTTGAAGGAGGAGAAAGGGAATGTAAAACTCTTGAGTATGGTTCACACTTCAAATTTGGACGGCTATACCATTCCCGCAAAAGAAATTATAGATTTGGCTCATAGATACGGAGCATTGGTTTTGTTGGATGGAGCGCAAAGCGTTCCACATAAACCGATTGACGTAAGAGCTCTGAATGTTGATTTCCTTGCTTTCAGTATCCATAAAATGATGGGACCTTCAGGTATAGGCGTTCTATACGGCAAGTATGATCTGCTGAAGAGTCTCGGCAGATATAATGTGGGTGGTGATACAATCAGTGATACTTTTCTTGACAGGAAACCGGTATATTTGCCTCCGCCGATGAAGTTCGAAGCAGGGTTGCAAGATTATGCCGGGATGATATCTTCCGGAGCCGCATGTGATTTTATTGAGCGTATCGGCAAAGAGGAGATTGATAAGCATGAGATTGAGCTTAACAAATATATTACGAATAAGTTAAAAAAACATGAAGAGATTTATATTGTAGGTCCGGATGACCCCGAGGAACGATCCGGTATCTGTACATTTTTCATAAAGAAACCCACCAGATTGAGCGGTAAGGAGAAGATGTTGGATGAAAGGTTGAGTGATGAATTCAATATAATGATTCGCTCAGGCGAATTCTGCGTAAACGGTTGGTTTAATCAAAAATTAAAAGAAGAAAAAATTAACAGAATTTGGTTCCCAGCATTTAGGGCATCGTTTTACTTGTACAATACAAAGGAAGAAATAGACGTGTTTGTTGGTGCTATTGAAAGGGAACTCGAGAGGTTGAAGGAGGTACCGATTTTTTAATTATGGATAATCTTATAAGAAATTACTTTATAAACAAGTTAAAAAAAGAAAATTTCGGACAGATCGAAAATGCCGACTTAGAAAGCAGGGGTTCGATTTGTGATAACCCAAACGGTGATATTGTATCAATATTTATTAATGTTAACGACGGTAAAATTGCTGATATAAAAATGGAATGCGGGCCGTGCGATCCTGCCGCTATTGTAGCCACCAATATTGCCGTTGATATTTTAAAAGGGATGGATGTTAAAGAGATTATTGAGGAGAATTCCGCCATATATGACCAATTTAATAAAATAATAGGGGGTGAAAGCAGGCAAGGAATTAAGCATCTTAAAAATATTGTTGAGCAGGTAAAAGGGTTGTTGGGAGAATAGAACTATTTATTCGTAAATATGGGATACAAGTTTTGCCGGAATCTTCTCAAAAATTCTGTTGTTTATTTTTATGTCGGTTACGATTCTCTTTAAAGGATTCCCCAGGACAACTGTTTTTCTCTTATAAAACGAAGCATATTCAAAGAGAAGATGTGTGCCGACTTTATTGATAATATAATCGTTTGAAATGGCATCCGCACCACTAAGAACCATATCAACATCGGAGATATAATGTGGTATCTCGGCAAGGTATATACCGGTGTTTTTTACCCCTATATCATTTAATTCTTTGCACAATTCCACCCCCTCAAGACCCGGATAAGAGTGGATAACAAATAGATTTTTAAGCAAATTGTTTCTCGATAGATCGATTATTGCATTCTTTACCGTAGAACTTCTGCTGATCGTCATTATTTTTACAGGGCTTTGAATATCTCTACGGAATCTTTCTATGAGACCGTTTATATATCTCTGGCCCGTCTGTTCCTTAAATGCAAGCAGTTGTTGGTGCAACAACTTCGGGGAATCTTCAAACGACATGAGAACACGAGAAATATTTTGGATGGTAGCCATTTCGGTTTTACTCTCGCTCAACTTGTTGCCGATTTCCCGTACGTCATCCTCAATTAATGAAGAGAAGTGATCCAGCAAGAAATAGATTATCATTTTTCCCAGTTCAATGTCTCCGTTTATCGTGTTTTCTTTGATTTCATCTATGAGTATTCTGAATTCATCCTTCATTTCTTTCTCCCGTTATAAATATGATTTCATAGAACAGTATTGAGGTATTTTGCAAAAGACTATTCTCTCAAGCATTTTAAAATCTTGAATGCCTTTCATGTAATGCTTAAAGAAAACGGTTATTATTTTCATTTTAATATATTATAAGATTAATATCTTTTTTTGCAAGAGAAAAGGGGCAGAATATAGTAGATAGGTACAAACATATAAACCACTTGATGATCAAAAGAACTATGCTGCAAAATATGATTGTGTAACGAGTAAGAAATAAGAAGTGAGAAGTAACGGGACTACGTCACAAGTTTTCAAGTGAGAAGTCGGAAGTAAGAAGTAGGAAATAGAGGAAACGATTACATATTTAACTTCTTAGTTCCCAGTTTCCACTTCTTACTTATCTTAGAACACCCCGTCCTGACATTCGTCAGTCCACCCCTCTTTCCGAGGGGAATTTATAAATGTCATGCTGAACTTGGTTCAGCATCTCAATGAGATTCCGGAGCAAGTCCGGAATGACCGATTGTAGACAATCGCATTTACGATGTTCTCATGCTATACTATAAATTTCAATGTAGGGAACTGGTAAATATGTCTATACTACTTACCAAAGGGGCAGA
>WFRF01000057.1 GCA_015486655.1 Caldifarciminota bacterium
TACGGGGACATATTTTTGAGAAATACAAAGGCTTCCGGAGTTATTCCACAAATTTCGGTGATTCTTGGTCCTTGTGCAGGAGGGGCTGTTTATTCGCCTGCACTTACCGATTTTGTTTTTGTTGTGAAAGACATATCCAATATGTTTATAACGGGACCGCAAATTATAAAATCCGTTCTCGGTGAAGAGATAACAAAGGAGGAATTGGGGGGAGCCGAAACGCATTTCACGATAACCGGTAATGCCCATTTTATTGCTGATACGGAGCAAGACACATTTAAACAGATTAGAAAATTATTTGAATTCATCCCTCCAAATTTCAAAGAAAAACCGCCCACAACATACTCGGTTGAACCTAATATCGAGAAATTCGACATAACCAATATTCTCCCTGAAGACCCGAAGAAACCTTATGATATGAGGGACATCATAGGGGGGATTGTCGATAAATCGGAGTTTTTTGAGGTACAGTCAGGTTGGGCAAGTAATATTATCGTAGGGTTTGCTCATCTGGACGGAAAGCCTATTGGAATAGTCGCAAACCAACCGTTAATTTTAGCCGGCGTATTGGATGTGGATTCATCGGACAAAGCGGCAAGGTTCGTAAGATTTTGTGATGCATTTAATATTCCTCTGTTAACCCTGGTTGACATGCCGGGATATTTACCGGGAATTGATCAGGAGTATGCAGGTGTTATCAGGCATGGAGCAAAATTGCTTTATGCATATTCCGAGGCAAGTGTACCGAAGATAACGTTGATTGTAAGAAAAGCATACGGCGGAGGTTATATAGCCATGTGCAGCAAACACCTCGGAGCGGATCTTGTCTATGCGTGGCCAACTGCAGAAATAGCGGTAATGGGACCGGAAGGAGCGGCAAACATTATTTTCAAAAAGGAAATAGAAAATTCACCTAACCCCAACGAGATGCGCCAAATTAAGATAAAGGAGTATACGGAAAAGTTTGCCAACCCTTATATCGCAGCTTCTCACGGATATGTGGATGCAGTAATAAACCCTGAAGAAACAAGGGTTGAACTGATAAAAGGCTTGAACTTTGTATTGGGAAACAAAGATTATGTGAATACCAAAAAACACGGGAATATACCCTTGTAGGCTATTATGAAAAAGGGAAAGATAAATATCGATTATACGGTATATGAAACGAATATCCCCGAAAGCTTGAAAAAAGTCCGCAGGACCTATAGAGTAGTAAAAAATAAGAAACACATAACGGCGTTTATTCCGGGGACAATAAGAGGGATATTTGTTAAAATCGGTGATAAGGTGCAGGTTGGCCAGAAATTATTGATTCTTGAAGCAATGAAAATGGAGAATGAAATAATATCTCCTGTGGAAGGAACGGTTAAAAAGCTTAATGTTGCCGTTGATGATAAGGTCGGTAAAGATCAATTGTTGATTGAAATCAAATAACATCGTAGCCTGATTTTTTCCAAATTCTGTTTATTTTAAAAGATTGCTATCTGATTATTCCCGCATATAATTGAACGGTTATTGTTTTATTTTGTTTGACAATGAAATAATAAAGTGATAAAATGCAGACGTATGAGAGTGTTATTAGTATCAGATGCGTACTATCCATATCCTTCCGGTGTCACGGAATATGTCTACAACGTGGCAAAGTATCTAAAAGGAATAGGCCATGAAGTCGAAATATTAACTCTACATTATGACGGTGAAGAATATGAAGATAATGTTTACAGAGTGGGATATTGTAAATTTTTCAGTTTAAACGGAACAAATGTCACTTTACCCTGGGGTGCGAATATATCCGGTGAAGTAAAGGAATTTTTAGAGCATAAGAAATATGATGTTATTCATTTGAACGGACCGTTTTTTCCGAATCTCTCTCATTTTGCCCTTCAATATGCAAATGCCCCAATTGTAGCGAGTTTTCTATCTGTTACTTCAAGATTTACGCATATCTTTTCCCCATTTTATAAGATGCTGTTTTCAAAAATAAATAAAAAAATAGATATAAAGATAGGGATATCATCCGTTGCAATCGATTTTATTAAACCGTTTTTTCCGGGAGATTACAGATTTATACCCGTTGGAATCGACAGAAAACGTTTTAATCCGAAAGCGGGTTTTTACAAACCGATGAAAAAGGGGGAAGGCTCTATAAAAATCCTATTCATGGGGCGACTGGATAAGAGAAAGGGGTTGGATATTTTATTAAAAGCACTCTCGAAATTGAATAATAAGATAGATTATCATCTGTTTGTGGGAGGGAGTAGTGCTAACAGGAAGTATTACGAGGAGATGGCTGACAGGCTAAATGTAAAAGCAACTTTCCTCGGTTTTATCCCGGCCGAAGACATGGGGAAGGTGTATTCCTCCGCCGATATATACTGTTCACCGGCAAAAGGAGGAGAAACATACGGAATAGTGCTTGTGGAGGCTATGTCATCAGGGGTTCCGGTGATAGCTTCCGATATACCGGGTTATGCCACCGTAGTGAAAAACGGCTACAACGGCGTGTTAGCGGAAGCAAATGTTGAATCTTTTGCAAGTGCAATTGAGAGGTTGGCAAACAATAAAGAAGAAAGAATCCGTTTGAAAATGAATGGGTTGAAACATGCCGAAAAAATCGATTGGAATAATGTCATATTGGAGATTGAAAAGGCATACAAAGATGCGATAAAAATCCATGGGGGTAAACTATGTTAATCGGAATTGCAGGGGGAACCGGTTCGGGCAAAACAACCGTTGCCGAGAGAATAAGGGATATAATATCAGGGAAACACTCCGTAATAATGATGCAACAGGACAGTTACTATAAAGATCACAGCGATATTCCTCTTAAAGAAAGAGAAAGAATTAATTACGATCATCCCGACTCAATCGATATAGAATTATTGATTGAACATTTAAAAAGTTTGGTGAAAGGTATTCCGGTTAATGTCCCCGTTTATGACTTCACTACACATACGCGAAAAAAAGAGACTAAGAGAGAGTTGCCGGGAGACATAATTATAATCGAAGGAATATTGATATTCACAAATAAAGAATTAAGAGACCTGTTCGATTATAAGATTTTTGTCGACACACCCGATGACATCAGATTTATAAGGAGGTTACAAAGGGATATAGTCGAAAGAGACAGAACGGTAGATTCGGTGATACAGCAGTATTTAAACACAGTAAGACCGATGCACATTGAATTCGTTGAACCTTCGAAACAATTTGCAGATATTATTATACCCGAAGGCGGTTTTAATAAGAATGCCATAGATGTTATTTCTTCGTCAATTTTTCACATATTAAAAAGAGGTTTGTAATGCAAAAAAGATATCTTATAATCATTTTATTAGCACTTATTTTCATGAATAGTTGTAGTATTAAGCCGAAAAATCCTTACCCTTCTACAGGTGATTTAAATCCCCTTGAAATGGGAGATTATTGGAATTATATGACTTATAATGAAAATAGCGGAGAAATAAATTATTTAAGAAAAGAAGTTAGGGATACCATGACAGTTCTTGATTCCGTTCATTTGTACAAACTTTATGTGGGCGATGCAAATTCGGATTTTTCATCAATAACATGGAACAGTGACCAATATCTGGAAAAAGGAGACTCCTTCCTCTATTATTACGATTATAATGACAGTTTTCCCCACTGGAAGGATATGCCCAATAAAATAGAAATCGGCGATTCATGGATAAGTGAGTGGGATTTACAGGAGTACATTGTTGAGGATAAGGATAGTGTGGATGTTCCGGCTGGCGCATTTTTCGCATATAAAGTCAGAGTGTATCCTTACTACTTGAATCATTCGCTCTACTATTATAAATGGATTGCCGAAGATATAGGAACGGTAAAAGAAGAACACAATACTTGGACCACTGTTTTAATGGGGTATCAGGTAAAATAATATGGAGTTTCTAAAAACACAGAGTAGAAATGCGGCAATTGAAGGTTACATAAAAAAATTGGTCTCGAGAATAGATTTTGAAGAAATTCCCTTAAAGAATTCCGTAGGAAGAATTGTTTCATTGGACCAAATTGCATCCTTTGACATTCCGGGATTTTCAAGAAGTATAGTTGACGGGTATATCTGCGTTTCAGGAATGACATCGGGAGCCGGTCCCGGCAATCCGATTCCATTTACATACGGCGGAGAGATTCAAATGGGAGAATCTTTGAAGGATACATACGATTCCGATAAAGTTTATTATATCCCTACGGGCGCTCCCATTCCGAAAGGTTTTGATGCCGTTGTCATGATTGAAAATACAGAGAAGGTTAATAATACAATTTATATTGAAAAATCCGTGTTTAAAGGCGAGAATATTATTTACAAAGGTGAAGATCTAAAAGCGGGAGATAAAATAACGGAAAAGGGGAGGGTGTTGCGCAGTGTTGACATCGGAGCGATTGCCTCTCAGGGTATTGAATCTGTTTCCGTTTATAAAAAAGTGAAAATTGCAATAATCCCCACGGGGAAAGAGTTAAAAAGAGCAGGTGAAGACATTGACGCCAAATCCGTTTATGATGTGAATTCATTTATGTTAAAGTCGCTTTTGGATAAATTTAAATATTTTGAAACGGAAATATTCAGGATAATTAAGGATGACGAAGATGAGCTTTACGGTTTAATTAAAGACAATTATGATAAATTTGATGTGTTTGTTATTTCAGGCGGCAGTTCAAAAGGTATGAGAGATATAACAACAAGGGTGATTGAGAAATTAGGTTCCCCGGGAATTTTAATACACGGAATAGATATGTCTCCGGGTAAACCCACTATTTTATCTCTTTGCAATAATAAAATTGTTTTCGGTGCTCCGGGTCATCCCGTTTCCTCTTATATTTCAGTAAGGTTTGTAATGGTTCCCATTTTAAATTATTTTGCCGGCAAAACGGATATTTTTGAGAAACCTGCGGGAAGAGGAAAATTAAAAGCTGATATCCCTTCCAAACACGGATTGGATGATTTTATTCGAGTTATAATAGAAGGTGAAGAAATAGAGCCTATTTTCGGCAAATCGGGTATGGTATCAACCCTTTCCAAGTCAAACGGGATTATCATAGCGGAGAATGAGAAGGAAGGGTTGTACAAAGGTGAGTATGTGGATTATTACGGTATAATATGAAAAGAGTTAAATATCTTAAAACTGTAAAAATTGATGTTGCGCTGGAAAGATGGGGAGACATAATAGATAAATTTTCAAAGGACTTTATCAACGATGAAGAAATAGATGTAAAATACGGATTTTCAAGAACACTTGCCAAAGAGGTTATTGCAAAAAGAAATGTCCCTTCCTTTTCAACGTCTGCCGTTGACGGGATAGCGGTTAAAGCCGAACAAACATTCAATGCCAGAGATGTAAACCCGGTGGAGCTCACAATGGGAACGGATTTCGAGTATATAAATACCGGGTTTAAGATGCCGGGTAGATTCAATGCCGTTATTATGATTGAAAATGTTGAGAGAATAAGCGACAAAAAAGTGAGAATAAGAAATGGTATTGCTCCCAGAGGTAATGTTAGAATGGTAGGGGAAGATTTTCACAAGGGGGATATTATTTTTTATGGCGGGGAATATCTGACTCCTGCTCATATTTCCGTATTGGTGTCCGGTGGAGTGAGGAAAATCAATGTAAAGAGAAAAATAAAATTTGCTTTTATCCCCACAGGGGATGAAATCACATATGACCCGGAAGATAATTCTAAGATCATTGAATCCAACAGTTATATTATTCAAGGCGGAATAGAAAAATGGGGAGGGGAGATCGATGTATTTAAGGTAATTCCCGATGACTATGATTTGATAAAGGAAACTGTAATAAAAGCATATGAGGATCACGATATAGTTATAGTGGGAGCAGGTTCTTCTCACGGAAGCAGAGACTACACATCTTCCGTGCTTGAAGATTTGGGGAAAGTCGTTGTTCACGGGACAAACATACGTCCGGGCAAACCCGTTATACTCGGAGAAATAAAGGGGAAACCGTTTATCGGATTACCCGGCTATCCTTATGCTTTTAAATTGAATACGGATATATTTATTGGAGAGATATTCAAAAGGATTTACGGGTACAGAACAACGAACCGTGTGGAGGCAATAACGGTAAAAAAAATCCCTTCACAAATAGGAGTAAAGCATTACTACAATGTAAATCTAGTGTATTTGGACGGCAAAAAGAGAGCCTTGCCTGTTAAAACCGGATCAAGTAAGTTGTACAATTGGATAGGTGCTTCAGGATATACCATAATCGATGAAGGTTCGGAAGGAATTGAAGAAGGGGAAGAAATTAATATATTTACAGATAAGAGCGATGAGGAAATCAAAAATAATCTTCTCTTCGTGGGCTCAAACGACATACTTATCGGAGAACTGGGTAATACCCTTTATGCAAACGGTAAAATTAAACTGTTTATAAATAATGCTGGTAGTATGGGGGGTATTTTGGCTATTCAAAAAAAGGCTGCTCATTTCACGGGGATACATCTCTTTGACGATAAAAATCGGATATACAATATACCGTTTATTGAAAAATACTTTCATGGTAAGGGAATTATCGTTCACCTTGCAAACAGATCTCAGGGGATACTCTATAGGGAAGAAATAACGGAAAAACCGACTTCCATAGAGG
>WFRF01000058.1 GCA_015486655.1 Caldifarciminota bacterium
CGAACGATGCCCGCTTAACGGTGTCTTCCCCGTATCTGTTGTTGATCCTATCGATTGCTCCGTTTAATCGTAATTTTTTTTCGTTTTCTTTAAGGCGTATCTGTCTCGATGCTTTAACGAGCCCCGACAGACTCACCCCTATTAATCTGATTCTTTCCTGGGCATCAATACCATCGAAGAGTTCCCTTGCGGCACGGTATATCTCCTCTCCGGATTCTATGAAGTAGGGTAATGTTATTTGTCTCGTAAATGTAAAAAAATCCTTATACCTGATTGTAATACTGACCGTTCTGCCGATAAAACCCGCTCTTCTTACCCTGCGCCCTACCATCTCACACAATCGCAGAAGATATATGCGGGCGATGTTTCTGTCCCTGACACCGCCCGGAATCGTCTTGCTGTGCCCCATGGACCTGTTTTTGGGGACTGCTTCCTCCACCCTGCCCTTATCTTCACCTATTGCCATAAAATGAAGCATCACCCCGTACTCACCGAAGAGTTTTTTCAAGATGGGAACGGGGAACCGAGCCAGCTCTCCACATGTGGTTATACCCAATGAGTTTAATTGCTTTTTTAATCTGCGCCCTATGCCGGAGAGTTTTTCCACGGGCAATTCCTCCAATATACCTTTCGCATCTTCTTTTGTTATCATCTTCACACCGTCAGGTTTTGCAAGGGAAGAAGCCAATTTTGCCATTAATTTATTGTACGATATTCCCACGGATGCGTTGATTCCGAAGCGTCTTTTGATTCTTTTTCTCAGATCTTCCGCTATTTTGAACGGATTATTATTCCAGAATTTAACCGTGTCCGTTACATCGAGAAAAGCCTCGTCTACGGAGAAGACCTCAATGTCCGATGTATAATCGGGTAACATTTTCATAATCTCTCGCGATGTGGACGCGTATTTCTCCATGTCGCCGGGAACAACTATCAATGAAGGACACATGGCAATAGCCTCGTATGTGCTCATCCCCGATTTTACCCCGTAAGCCTTGGCTTCGTAGGAACAGGCGGCAACAACATTTTTCCCTCCCACGGCAACGGGCTTTCCCCTTAGGAACGGTTTTTCCTGCTGCTCGCATGACGCGAAGAAAGCGTCCATATCCATAAGAAGTATGATTTTGTTCATATTGCTCTCACTTAATCGATACGGAATCGGATCCGTTGTATATATTTTCTATCATCCACTTGGCGTTTAATCTGTCATAGACAATCTCAAACTGGTTCTCCCCGTCCGTTATCGAGTAATGATCCATATAATCCACGCCTCTTTTGACACGCCACCTGTAAGTAATCCCCTTTATTGTGTGTTTCTTACCCATGAATACGAACCAAACGGGTCTTGTTCCCTTGTCGGGATCATAAATAACGCCTACCTTTATCTCCCTTTTCATACGCACCTGCCTAAAGGATTGAATGTTTACCGTTCAGCATCTTTATTACGGATATCACCTTTCCGGCTATGGTAAAGTCTCCCCTTTTCACTTCGATGGGTTTCATGTTCTCGTTTTCCGGCTGCAGAATAATCGTTTTGCCTTTCCTGAAGAATCGCTTTACAGTGGCATCTCCGTCGATTATGGCAACGACTATATCACCGTTCTCCGCCGTTTGCTGCCCTTTCACCACAATGTAATCACCGTTTTCTATGCCTGCGTTCACCATACTGTCTCCCTCAATCTGAAGAATAAATACCTCTTTCCCTTCGCTGAGCTTTTCCGGCAAGGGCACCTCGCCTATGACATTTTCAACGGCAAGTATGGGAATGCCTGCGGCGACTTTCCCTATTACGGGAACCATTCTCACATTATCGGAGTAAAAGCGTTCTCCTCTGATTGTGCGTGCCCCCTTTCCTCTCTTCAGATATCCCTTTTTCACCAGAGCGTCTATATGCTTTTTCGCTCCCGATGGGCTTTTAATGGAAAACCGCTTTGCAATCTCCCTTACGCTGGGAGGGTATCCGTTGATACTACGATACTCCTCGATAAAGGATAGTATTTCGCTTTGCCTTTTTGTCAGATTTCTCATACACACCTCTTATAGTATACACTTGTTCACCTATTTATAATATAATAAATTTTAAACGGTTTGTCAACACTCTGAGAAAAATTCCCCTCTGCCTTTTTTTAAGGTCACAAATTGTGATCTTAAAAAGTCAAATTCCTCTTTAAGGGGAGCTGTTCGGTCCCACCGGACTGAGGGGTTTTCTAAAGTAAGTGAGAACTGAGAAGTGAGAACTGAGAAGTTATATCGGAGGTGATTATCAAAGATTCCTTTATTTCTTACTTCTTTTAGGGGAGCTGTCCGGTTTTACCTAACTGAGGGGTGGCGCGTAGCGACGGGGTGTTCTCCCTTATCCATTCCCCCGGAACCCGATAAATAAAATATTTGACAATGAATTTTTTTGTGATAAAATAAAAAATACATTAGCATTATGCCAAATAATCAGCCTGGGTAATAAATCAGGGAAGGTTTTTAAGAGTTTAATAAAGGAAAGTAGGATGATTAAAAATTATTTCGATAAACAATTTGAACTCAGATATTTTGAAATGAATGAATTTGGTGTTGCATCGCCGACCACCATATTAACTCTTTTGGAAGAAACGGCGGCAGATCACTGTTATTCCATAGATTACGGCTTATACAA
Source organism: Caldifarciminota bacterium (assembly GCA_015486655.1). GTDB lineage: Bacteria > Hydrothermota > 32-111 > QNBC01 > QNBC01 > QNBC01. The sequence goes on from WFRF01000058.1 coordinate 2,648, forward strand.
ATTAGAAAAGGAAAATATAGGTTGGGTTTTAGTTTCGGGTATTATGCAGATAGACAAGTACCCTAAATATAAAGATAAGATCACCATTAGAACCTGGATATCAAAATATTCGGCAATTAAAGGTTTAAGAGAAAATTTGATTTATGACGAGCAAAACAATATTATCGGGAGAGCCAAAGGCTTATGGGTGTTTTTTGACATTGGCAAAAGGATGCCCGTGCGTATATTCAATGATATTAAGGAAAAATGGTCTTTTTGCAGCGAAGAAAGCATTGAGCATAATATTACAAAAAAAATCGAAGCAGTTAATAATCCGGATTATGAATTAAAATTTGAAGCGCATAAATACGATACCGATATGATTAAGCATGTAAATAATATAAGGTATTTACAATGGGCTCTTGAATCCGTTCCCGATGAAATTATTGAAAATTATTATTTATATTCAATAGACGGTAGATTTACTGCGGAGGCGAAATACGGGCAGACTATCATCTCTTCCACTAAGGACGAGACTTATGCTCAATCGTTGGACAAATCGTTTACACATTCGATAAGGATAAAAGGTACAGACAAAATTTGCACAACGGCAAAAACGGTTTGGAGAAAAAAACAATAGCATCTCCCCCATTCATTCCCCTGAGAAAGAAAAAGAATTATTTAATTTTACTTTATTCTATACTTTTCAATTTCTGTTAGCATCTCTTTTAATCTTGGCAAAAGAATTCCATATATACAAGTTTTACCTCTTATATTAGTTTTAACTTTCCATTATTACCTTTAAAATATCAGGGCTTTTTTCTTTAAACATACTCATGCGTTTTACCACTTCATTATTCGGGTCTATCCATTTTTTGTGAAGATCTTCTATGAGTTGCTTTTTTTGGGTATCACTCATTGTTTCAAAAGCATCTTGCTTTTTGTAGTCAACACCAAAAGACATGAAACTCTCAGCAATATCCCGCTCTACAAATTCCAATACATCTATCCCTCGATCTTTCATGTGATCAGGAAAGAATATTTCATAAACCCCAACATCAATTACATTATTTATCACTATATTTTCTTTTCTAAAATGAAAAATATGATTGAGTTTTGATAAAATGATAAAAGAATTTTGATGTTCAGTATTTTCTAATGGTAATTTCTCTAATGTAGATTTATTTATAG
>WFRF01000059.1 GCA_015486655.1 Caldifarciminota bacterium
ATCGAGTAAAATTAACAATATCCGCAAAAAGTATGGTAACAAATTTGCGTTCACTTTTATACTCGGTATCCATATAAACATTATAGCAAATATTGGCATTAAATCAACGATAAATAAGTATTTTATACTTTTTAATGACTTGTTGATTTTACATTAATGCTTGACACCGTAATCAATGACAGGTATTTTATGAGTATGAAGAATGATAAGATAGAAGAGTGGTTGAAAACCCACGATGTGATTGATAAAGATTCTCAGCCTATAAAAAAAGAGAAAAAGAAGAGCAGGGATAAACGTTACGACATGGTTATTGACTTGCACGGATTACATATGAAAGCTGCCGAACAAACGGTAAAAAGTAATTTAAAGAGGGCGTACAACCTGCATTACGATAAGGTTCTCCTGATTCACGGAATAGGCTTACACAGCAGTGAGGGGCCTGTTTTGAAAGACCGTATCAGGCATATTGTTAAGATGAGTTTATACGTTAGGGATTTTACCGTAGCCCCGCCAAGAGACGGCGGAGACGGTGCCATAGTTGTATATATAAGGAAAAAATGATTATATGGACGAAGAGGGAAACAGGATACTTTTAAATTTAATTTCCGAATTTTATGATGTCAGGAGAGATGCTCTCGAAATAGGTTGCGGGAACGGCAAAATGTTAAAGGAAATTGCAGAAAAATTCACATTGTACATTGATTGTCTTGATCCCTATTCTTTTGCGGCGGATAAGAGTTTCAAAACGATTAAATTACCGGCAGGAGAGATAAGGAAGTTAAATAAGAGGTACGATATCATATATTCCATAAGGTCGTTTCACCATATTGAAAGACAATTCGATTTTATAGAAGGATTAAAAGACTCTCTTGCATTTAACGGCGTATTTGTTCTTGTGGACTGGAAAAAGGGTTTTGATACCGGTATCCCGGAAAGGTATTTTGATATGGATACGATTGTTGATATATTTCAAAATGCGGGGTTTGATATACTCTCAAAGGGAGAGGGGAAGTCAGTGTTCTATATTGCGGTTAAATTTCCCTTTTGTTATGTCGTATTTCCCATTAAGGACGGAAAAACAGCTTCTTTGTCCGATAACGGCATAGTTTATAAAGCGGTTAATATTAAGACGGAAGAAGTTAGGGACATTAAAAATATCGAGAATTTTCCCGTCATTGTGACATCCCGATTCGGAGAGAAGGAGAGATTACTTAACGATAAAGGTGTTAAAATTTACTATGACAGAGGGGGAATAAAAAAGAGTATTGAATTCATTAGGGATATCGAGAAGAGGGAAAGGTGTTTTTGGCAGTCTTCCTGCCCCGTTTATTTCAGATACAAGAGAAATGAGATACCGTCTTTTTGGGTAGACAATTATTGCTTTGTGGGAAACAAGGAATGTGTAAGGTATCAGATGGAAGAGAGGGGAGAGTACCACTCGGATTATATGTTACCCGACGGTAAAATAGAGAAATAATGAAGCTGATTGATATAAAAGCGGATGAGAAAGTTGTATTTCTTGAGAGGCCGAACAGGTTTTTGGGGAGAGTCAAAAGAAAAAACGGAGAGACGGTGGAAATACATATACATGACCCGGGCAGATTGAAGGAGCTTCTCTACAAAGGTAACAAAGTTCTAATAAGGCATACGGAGAATAAAAAGAGAAAAACCAAATGGGATCTGATTGCCGCCAAATCCGGTAACGATTGGGTGCTTGTAAATTCCGCTCTGCATAGGGTAATTGCCGAAAGAATTCTCGGGAATCCTCGGATTTCTCCATTTGGGAAAATCGATTCATTAAAGCCGGAAGTTAAAACCGGAAGCAGCCGTATTGATTTTCTTTTGACAAAAGATAGAAAAAGGATTTGGGTGGAGACGAAGGGATGCACTTTAAAAAAGGGAAAAACAGCTCTTTTTCCCGATGCACCCACATCAAGAGGGACAAGGCATATCCATGAGTTGATGGAGGTGAAGCATAAAGGGGATAATGCGGCTGTTCTCTTCCTTGTTTTTGTGGATGCGGAGAAATTTAAAGCAAACAGTGCAACTGATTCCGTGTTTGCCCAAGCGTTAAAGAAAGCTTTTTCCGAAGGGGTGGAAATACATGCGGAGGTTTTGGAATATAAGGAGGAAGCAATCTATTATAAAGGGGAGATTCCTCTTGTGGGGATTTGATTTGAAATGTCAAGATCTGAGCCCGTAAAATTTGTTTACAATCGGTCATTCCGGACTTGATCCGGAATCTCAATGAGACCCTGAAATAAATTCAGGGTGACATCTTAAATTCCCCTCTGCAAGAGGGGTGGACTGACAAATGTCAGGACGGGGTGTTTATTAAGCCATGTGGGCTTATCATCTAGAAAGCTGCTCCACTTTAAGGGGAGCTGTCCGGTATTACCGGACTGAGGGAATGGTTCTCTAAGACTGTGTTTTAAGACAAAAATTACATTCACGAGGGGTGAGGCTCACGAGGGTAATCTCACGAGGGGTGAGGCTCTCGAACCCCGATACCTCCCAAAAATTACATCAGCAAATTCCCCTCTATAGAGGGGTGTCGCGCAGCGACGGGGTGTTCTAATTTAAGTAGGAAGTAAGAAGTTAGAACTAAGAAATGAAATCGGAAGTGATTATCAAAGATCCTTTATTTCTTAATAGGGACGTA
>WFRF01000060.1 GCA_015486655.1 Caldifarciminota bacterium
ATGTTTTGAAAATTCCACTGACAGCAATACAGAGACGTATGATTGACGGTAAATTTAAAAAAGGCGTTTTTCTATATAAAAACGGTAAAGCCGTGTTTCGTTTCATAAAGACGGGCGTTTCAGGTGAGGATGATATTGAGGTTGTTAAAGGGTTGAATGAGGGAGATACGGTGATATCCGGACCGTACAGTAATTTGAGAAAATTAAAAAACGGGGACCGCGTTAAATTAATGGAAAGAAAGAAGACTCATTCATCAAAAAAATCTTTTAAAAGAAACAATAAAAAGGCGGAGGACAAATAAATGGATTTCTTGGAAGGAATAAAAAGTGCCGTTTTTTACCTTCGTTCAAATAAATTAAGATCATTTTTAACAACACTTGGTATTATAATCGGTGTTATGACTGTTATAACAGTTGTATCACTTATAGAAGGCTTGAATTTAAAGGTAAAAAACATGTTTTCTACATTGGGAACTGATGTTATCTATGTATCCAGATTTCCTTTTATACAAACGAGTTCCAAAGACTGGAGAAAATACATAAAGAGAAAACCTCTTACTGTGGAAGATGCAATTGCAATAAAGAAGCATTGTCCGGATGTATCTCTGGTTTCACCGGTCATAAATACCGCTTCCGATATTAAATATAAAAATAAGAGAATGGAACTTGTACAGGTTTCGGGGGTTAACCAGGATTATCAGGATATTGTTGGGCACTATGTGGACGAGGGGAGAGATTTTACCGAGGGAGAAGTCGAGCGACGACGTTTTGTATGTGTAATTGGAAAGACTGTAGAAAAAACTTTTTTTAAAGACGGTAATGCTATTGGAAAAAGAATAGACATTAGAGGATATAAATTTAAAGTAATAGGAGTTTTGGAAGAAAGAGGGAATTTAATGGGTAATGATATGGATAATATCGTAAATATACCCTATACAACCATGCAGAAAATAGTCGGGAGGAGAAGAAATTTGACCATTGTTGTTTCTGCGGCGGATAAGGCTCTTGCCATGGATGAAATAAGAGGAGTTCTTAGGGTCAGAAGAAAAACCCCTGAAAATGCGGAAGATGATTTTTCCTTCGGAACACAGGACATGCTTCTCGATTTCTACAAGAAATTTACAGGAGCCGCCTTTCTCGTTATGATTGGAATTGCATCTCTTGCATTGGTAACGGGGGGAGTCGGCATAATGAATATAATGTATGTAACTGTTACCGAAAGGACGAGGGAAATCGGGATAAGAATGGCTATCGGGGCGAAAAAAAGAGATATACTCTGGCAGTTTCTCATCGAGACAATAACAATTTCGGTGATAGGAGGATTAATAGGCATTATTGCCGGTGTAGGGTTAGGTAAATTAATTTCCGCTATTAGCCATCTACCATTTGCAGTTGCTGTCTGGAGCGTGCTCACGGCATTTCTGGTTTCTGCGGGTGTGGGTATCATTTTTGGTATTTTACCGGCAAAAAAGGCGGCAAATCTAAATCCTGTGGAAGCCCTGAGGTATGAGTAGGAGGAAACATGTTAATAAAAGCGCAACATTTAAAAAAAAGTTATCAAATGGGAAAGGTGGCAATAGAAGCCGTAAGGGATGTTTCTCTTGAAATACGGAAAAATGCGTTCGTTTCAATTATGGGTCCCTCGGGTTCCGGCAAATCCACTCTTATGCATATAATCGGATGTCTTGATAAACCGGATTCAGGGGAGTATTATATAAACGGAAAGGCTGTAAATGAGTTTGATGGTGATGAACTTGCAGAGATCAGGAATAAATTTATAGGGTTTGTGTTTCAGACATTTAATCTTATCCCGCGAATGAATGCTCTCAACAATGTCGAATTGCCTCTCATATACAGAGGGGAGAATGCAGGAATAAGAAAAGAAAAGGCAATAACAGCATTAGAGAAAGTCGGATTGGGTCACAGAATTTATCACAATCCCAATGAATTATCGGGAGGGGAGAGGCAGAGAGTGGCGATTGCCAGAGCATTAGTGACCGATCCGGCTATAATAATAGCCGATGAGCCGACAGGTAATTTGGATTCCAAGACAGGGATGGAGATTTTGAAATTATTTGATAAATTGCATAAATCCGGTAAAACCATTATTATGGTTACTCACCAGCGAGAAGTAGCCGAAATAGCTAGTAAAATACTTCATATAAAAGACGGTGAGATAATTGATAGAGAGATAATTAAAGAAATGAAATAAAGACTCCGAATAAAATAGGTGTTAACAAAAAGTTAAACTGGTTATCTAAAGTGTAAAATAAAGCGGATGAAACCAAAGACGCCCAGATTAACGTCAAAACATTTATGCCGTATATGGTGTTTATTGAAAAGGCTCCCAATAGCGCAAATGCAAAAAAAGCAATCACTGATTCCACTGACCGTTTCAATTTAAAAATATGAATTATCCCTGAATATCTATTGATAAGATCCGATGAAATATACCCCATAGCAAAAGAAAAACCGGTAATCAGAGTATATTTTGATTTAAACAAAAATGACAACAATATCAGTCCCAACGTCCAGAGAAAAGAACTCATAACAAGTGCCCTTTTTCTGTATTTTATAACGAAAGGGAGAGAAATAATAAGCAGTATCCCAAGTGTTAAGATGATAATGAAATTGTTTAAAAAAAACGGGAGTAATGATGTTATCAAAAGGTAAAAATAGAAAATTACCCTTTGCTTTACCATGGAATCTTTAACCTCTTTGAGCTTTATACCCAAAGATTTGCGCTTGGAATAAGTATAGATGGAGGAAAGAATGATTATTCCCAGGGAAGTTTCGAGAATTAAAAACAGTATATTAGGATTAACCATCAGGGATTGCTTGAAATATCCGACACGCAGATAATATATGTAAAATACTATAAAAGCTGCAACATCAATTAAGAAACCTGAAAATGAGAAAGAATGTAATATAAAAAATAAAACCAGTGTATAAAAAACCAACCATAAAACAGG
>WFRF01000061.1 GCA_015486655.1 Caldifarciminota bacterium
AAAACAATAAACAATACGGTAATACTACACCAACCCATTAAAACAAACGGTATTGTCTATCTTAACATGATGTTCGATGCCTCAGTTATTGATAAAGAGCAAATACAATATTTAAGCCTGCTCGCAGAGGTGTTGGGGCAAATAGACACAAAAAAGCATGATTACACGGAACTTTCAAATCTCATAGACACACATCTTGGCGGCATAGAATTTTCATTGAACTCCTACGGTGATTTCAAAAAACCGTCCGAGTATCATAAGATCTTTTCAATCAATGCAAAAGTTCTCAAAAACAATACGGATAAACTGATGGAAATAGCAACCGAGATCATGAACGATTCATTGTTTGACAACAAAAAGAGACTGGAAGAAATTATTCGCAAAATAAAATCGCGAATGGAGATGTACATAATGGGCAGCGGTCATAAAGTGGCTGCACTTAGACTTCATTCTCACTTGTCGCAAAGAAGCAAGTTTAATGAATTGACAGGCGGTATTGAATTCTATAAATTTATCTCTTCCCTTGAGAAATCCTTCGACAAGCAGTATGAAATAATACGGAATAACTTACAGTCTGCAAGAGAGCTGATTTTCAACAGAAATAACCTAACAATGGGGATTGTCGCTCCGAAGGATGATTATAATGCCGTAAAGGGAAATATCGCAGATTTAATTGATAACATAAAAACATCCGAAACAAAACAGTTCAATTATTCTTTTGAATTGTCTCGAAAAAACGAGGCGTTACTTGCCCCCCTTAATGTACAGTTTGTAACAAGAGGAAACAATTATACTTCCATGGGGTACAAATGGTCAGGGAAATACAATGTGCTGGTAACTCTCGTTGCAAGGGATTATCTCTGGAACAACATTCGTGTTATGGGAGGAGCTTACGGAACATTTATGATTATGGACAGGTTCGGTGAGTTTACACTTTCATCATACAGAGACCCCAATCTGACGGAAACATTGAACACATATAAAAATTTACCCGAGTACATAAAAAATATCACTCTTAACAGAGAAGACCTCACAAAATATATAATAGGCACCATCGGCAAAATGGATGCTCCTTTAACACCTTCAATGAAGGGCAAGATAGCATTATCAAGATACATATCAAACATTACAAACGAAGAGCTGCAGAAGGAAAGGGATGAAGTGCTTTCAATCTCCGTTGATGATGTTAAGAATTCCTATGAGATGCTAAATAACCTCATTTCGAACAGCAACTATTGTGTAATAGGCAATGAAGGTAAACTTAAGGAAAATAAGGATATTTTCGATAAGTTAATACCTGTTTTTGAGTAATATTGAAACGGAATCCCGGTTACACCGGGATTCCTATATATTCATCGATAAAATCACTATAGCCAATATCCCGAAGATAAAAGACAGAATTTTTCTTCGAGAAAACGACTCGTGAAAAATTACCTTACTTAAAACTGCCGACAGTATTATAATTGAAATATTGTTTATCGGAAATGCCACTACCGCTTCAACATATTTCAATGCAAGTATCAGAAAAAATGATGTAAGTAAATTGGGAACGGCAAGAACTATACCGCCTAATATTTCCTCTTTGCCGGATCTTTTCCTCCGGAACAGGTTGAATAAAAAAGTAAATACACCCGCCCATGTAAAGAGATACATCATAAACGACAATTCATATTGCAACTTAAAATTCATTTCAAAATATTTCATGGAAAAATCGGCAAGCCCCGCAAAAACAAAGAGCAAAACTATGAAAATCATATCTCTCGTGTGTTCCGAAGGATTGTACATTGAACCAATTGACAATATTGCCAAAAGTAAACCTACTCCCCTAAAAACGGTAACCGTTTCTCCGTATAGTAAAATAGAAAGGGTTATGGGAATAACTAGTGAAATTCTCATTGCAAGCGTCGGCAGGGAAATTTCGGATGTATTTATAAGCCTCATGTATATGATAAAATTAAGGGCGAACAGCAATCCTACAAAGGCACCTAATATGAACAAATGCAGATCAAAATAGAGAGAGCGCTTGACTAAATTTACGGCAAAAAGAACAACGGAAATGGTTATATAGTTATAGAGTATTATCGTAATGCGATTCAGAGCTCTATTCTCATTTCTCTTTACCAAAAGTGCAATGGTTACGGAAGATATAATGGAAAATATTAAATAAATCATAACATGCTATTTGCCGCTAATGTTAATGTTTCTAAACCTCCATCTGCTTAAGTTTATCACTTTGCTAAAAATTATAAACCTCAAATAGAAGAATGCCTCTTTAAAGGGCCTGGCATTGATTTCCTCTACGAATGACAGGGGAATAATGGCAGTCCATCTTGCAACTGCCGTAATTGCAAACAATACCTGCTCCGGTTCAAAGTGCAAAGTTCCGATGTTAATCGGCTCAGGGTAAAATATTCCTGACATCAGAGCGGTCAGAGTTATGGCTATTCCTGACAGAGCGGCAAAAATACCGGAATAGATTTGCTCTTTCCCTTTCGGGGCTATGGACAAAACAAAATTTGTGGCTATTATTCCCGCTCCCGACCACATTATACCCGAAGAAGCCGCTTCAAAATATACCGCATATGCCGTGGAAGCCTTAACAAACACCCATACAATGGGATTTAGTCCTCCAAGAATTATGGCAAACTTCATTGCCGTTTTATTGCCGAATTTGTCAATAAATTCTCCCCAGTATTTCAATGACAACAGAGAAAACACAGTACTGATTAACCCGTACACCTGTATGGATGCCAAAGACATTCTTAGTTTTTCAATCATGAATGGTTGCCAAAAAGGAGATGCAATTCCTATGGCAAACATCCACCAAAAATTATATATGAGAAATTTTCTGAAATTCTTGTCTTTCATTGCATTTCTAAACATCTCTCCCAAATTATTCCCGGAAAAATCATTTCTCTTTTCCGGTTGCAGAAAAAGAAACCTTATTCCTATTAGGCCGAAAGCTGCGGATAAAAGGAATAAAAACAGAAAAGCCACGGACAGGTTAAAGTGTTTTAATTGGATAATAGTACCGATGAAATGCAGTAGTTTTTTGGTGAATCCATTGGGGTTTTTGGAAAACAGATCGATATAAAAGGATGCAATAAACGCAACTGCCGTTCCGATTACAACGAGATATTGATTTCTCTTGGAAAAAAATCTTCCTCTTATTCTTAACGGAATCATATCCGAAATCCAAGCTATCCAGGCATTTGCCGAAACAGACTGAAAAGAAGCACTAAAGAAGAATAACAATAGAAATATGTTAATTGCAATGCTTTTGTCTTTAATCACAAAAGGAATTAACGCTATTAAAATAATAATGCTCCTTCCCGTCGAAGCAAGGGTAAGAACAACGGCTTTTCTCGATTTGAAACGTTTTGTAATCGCCATTCCCAACAACTGAAATACATCCGATAAACGACCAATGGATGTCAGAATGCTGAAATCAATCGGCCT
>WFRF01000062.1 GCA_015486655.1 Caldifarciminota bacterium
ATTAAATATGTAATTGATTTTATTATTCCTAAGAATAGCTGCTCACCTTTTAGGGGAGCTGTCCGGTTTTACCGGACTGAGGGGTATTCCGAAATAAGTGAGAAGTGGGAACTAAGAACTGAGAATTTAGATCGGAAGTGATTATCAAAGATTCCTTTGTTTCTTATTTCTAACTTCCTACTTAAAAACTTGCGACGATAGTCGCGTTGCTTCTTATTTCTTACTTGTTACACAGTCACATTTTAAAGTATAGTTCTTTCGGTCATCAGGTGGTTAATATGTCCGTACCTATCTACTCCGCTGTATAATTTTTATATTGAAATTTATTTTTATTCTGTTAGAATAATAGTATGAGGAAATTTCAAATCTTAATTATATTTTTATTACTGTTTATCTCATCCTGTAGTAGCGGCAAAAAGCAAATTGTAATTGCTTTTCTTGATAGACCCGTAACATTGGCACCCAATAAGGTAAGGGAGATTAAAGTAAGCGGCATTTTAAGTAATTTCTATAATTCCTTGGTAGAATATGATCCTTTTATGAAAATAAAACCTTCTCTGGCATACGCATGGACCAATACGGATGATACAACTTGGATATTTTATCTGAGAAAAAATGTTTATTTTCATGACGGAGCTCCCTTTACCGCTGAAGATGTGGAATATACAATTAAAAAAATAGAAGAAATGCCCCATTCGGATGTTAAAAATTATGTAAGTAATATAAGCAGTATTAAGGTCATGGGAGACCATAAAATTAAAATTGTCACAAAGGTTACCGATACAAATTTGTTGGGTAAATTAGCCGCTATTTTTATCGAGAGTAAAACTACTGTGGATGAAAGTTCGTTAAACGGTACAGGACCTTTAATTCCCGAGATGATAAGCCCCAATGAAATCGTAGCAACTCCCTTTAAAAGATACTGGGGTAAAAAAATCAGATGTCAGAAGGTTGTGATTAGGTTTTATGATAATTTCAAAGACGCAATGAAGGATTACAAGGCAGGACGAATAGATCTTCTTGCCGAAACGAATTACTTTATGTTAGATAGTTTCAAAGACTATAAATCAAATACAATAATAGGTATTGAAGCGGCATTGAGATACATAGGGCTTAACCTCAAAATGTATCCTTTAAACAACAGAGATTTCAGGAAAGGATTGTCCTTTGCAATAAACAGAGAAAAAATGGTTGAATATGTTTATAAAGGACTTGCCTCCCCGGCAACGCAATATGCGATTCCTTTCGTGAAAGGTTTTGATCCGAACAGAAGCAGCAGATTGTATAATCCTGATTCGGCAGTATACTACTTTAAAAAATCAAAAGTTAAATTTCCGGTGAAGATTGAAATAACCGCATCGCCACGACGGATAGATATGATAAAATTTTTATCGGATCAACTTGAAAAATACGGAATAAAAGTAATTGTTGACACGTTACCGGCAAAGGATCTGTTCGGTAAAATAAACCGGGGAGATTTTAACGCGTACTTACTGGGCTCCATACCGGATTTGCCTGATATAAGTAATGTATTGAATGACCTCTTTTATACAAAAGAAAAGTGTGGCGGAAATCATAACAGGATGGGGTACAGCAACAGAAAGGTAGACAGTATTCTTGATGTTTTAAACAGACAAAGCAATCTGACTGAGAGGGAATCATTGGGATGGAAGGCTCAGAGCATTATTTTGAATGACATGCCCATAATTCCGCTTGTATATGAGAAAAATTACTATTTAACTTCCGATAAAATTGAATATACTCCGAGAAGCGACAACTATGTAACAATTAAGGAGATAAAAATTAAGTGAGTTTTAAATTAAGGTTGTTTATTATATTTACAACCATAATAATAACAATGTTTCTTTTATCGGGAATTGTGTTTTTTTATCAATGGAAGAGTTTTACAATAAAAAGTACAATTCAGAATCTTAGAAATTTTTCTGAAATATATTCACCTAGGGTTATAAAAGTTTATATGGAGAATATCGCAAACAAGAAATTCTTTTTAAAGAGAGAGATATACTATGAAAAAGAAAAACAGAATAATCTTGAAGATGTCATAATCGTTAAAACAAACGGTATCATCAATTATGAATTTCAAAATTCTAAGATTACAACCAATAGTGAAATTATAAAGTTCATAGGAAAAAATGCAATTAATTATGAAGTTTCTTCGGAGATCATCGGAAAATCGTTTATAACGATTGTACCTTATATAGATAAATGGAACAGGCACTACTATTCAACTGTGTTTATTTACAGAGTTGATGTTGTGTACGGCATGATAAACAGATATATATATTATTTTATCGGGCTGGAAATATTTTTTCTTATAGTTGCTGTTATTGTGGGATATCTGTTATCAAGATTGACAACAAAGAGGTTGGAGGAGTTGGAAAAGGCTGCTCTTGTTCTTGAAAAGGGTAATTTTGAGAAAGAAATCAGCCTGGAAGGGAACGATGAGTTTACTCATATTGCTAAAATATTGGAAAAGTTAAGAGGTAACCTTAGAGAATATGTTGATAGGTTGAATATAACAATCGATAAACTGAAGGAATCCAGTAAACTGAAAGATGAGTTTCTCGAGAATGTTTCACATGAATTAAAAACACCATTAACATCTATTATCGGATACATCGATTATCTGGAAACGGGGAAACTCGGAGAGATAAGCGAACAACAAAAAAATGCAATATCGAAAATCAAAGTAAACACCGCTAAATTGAGCGAATTAATTTCAACATTACTGCTTATTCAAGACAAATACAGGAATAAAATTGAAAAGGTTAGTTTGTATGACATACTTAACGAGGTATGTTCTGCATATAAGGATATTATTATCAGAAAGCAATTAAGAGTTGAATGTAATTTTAATGAATCGGACTACATAATTCTGGCTGACAGGGAAAAACTCTTTTCTATTTTTCAGCATGTTCTTGAAAATGCGATAAAATTTACCGATAAAGGTGAAATAAAGGTTACGGTTGAAAATATACCGGTAAAAAAACGCGTCAGGATTACTTTTAAAGATACGGGAATAGGGATTCCCGAAGAGAAACTGGATAAAATATTTGAAAAATTCGTTCAGTTGGACGGAAGCAGAAAGAGGAGATTCGGTGGAGTCGGAATAGGCTTGTATACGGTCAAGGAATTCTTAGATGAAATATCAGGCACTATTACGATAAGCAGCAAGGAGAATCAAGGCAGTAAGGTTATAATTGAAATTCCGTATATTAAAAGTACGGAGTTGAAAAAAATTAAAATATCTCTGTAATAAAATATAACATTGTAATATGAATATAAAGATAGGAACAAGCGGTTTCTCTTTTCCCGATTGGGTGGGAACGGTGTATCCTGCAGAAATAAAAAAGAAAGAGATGTTTGATTATTATGTAAAGAAATTTCCGTTTAATGCTGTGGAAATTAATGTAAGCTACTATCAAATTGTAAGCCCCTCAGTCTATAATTCTTTCATTGAGAAGACCGATAATAATTTTGAATTTATTATTAAGGCTTACAAAGGGATAACTCATGACATTATCGAAAGGGGAACATGGAAATTCAAGGAAAACGACGATGTTACGAATATGTTTTTTTCAACTTTATTCCCTTTGAAAAGCGGCGGAAAACTTGGGGGAATATTATTTCAGTTCCCTCCGTATTTTTTTCCGAAAAATGAAACCCTTAACTATTTAAAGAAAATAAAAATTAAAAGCGGTGATGTTCCGATGTTTTTGGAATTTAGGAACAGGTATTGGGATAAGGATGAATATTTACAGTTCATAAAGGATAATGACATGAATCTTTGTTCCGTCGATTTGCCGAAATTCGAAAAGTTACCGTCATATAAATCCGAACCTTTAGGAAAAACCGCATATTTCAGATTTCACGGGAGAAACCAAAAATGGTATGAAAAAGGCATTGACAGATATGATTATTTGTACTCCGAAGATGAACTTTTGAAATTCAAAGAGGATATTCTAATAACGGCACAAAAAGTCAGGAAAGTATTTGTGTTTTTTAATAATTGCCATGCGGGGAAAGCCGTTACAAATGCAAATATGTTGGTAGATCTGTTGAAAGAAGGTTACAACAATTGAGCGATATAGTACCAAACGGGAATAGTTGCAAGTGAAAGAACAGTGGAAAACGTTATTATTCCCGACATTAATTCGTTATCCATCTCTATATACTCTTCAAAAAGAGGTGCCATTGCCGCTGTAGGCATGATGGATTCTATGAGGATTACACGCATCATTATTTTGTCGGTTTTAAAGATTAAAGTTGTAATAAAAACTGTTATAA
>WFRF01000063.1 GCA_015486655.1 Caldifarciminota bacterium
ACACCACCGGCATTTACTGCTTTACCGGGAGCATAGATAATTTTTTCGTTTGCCAGCTCCATTGCTTCTGCGGTACATCCCATGTTTGAAACTTCCACAATCATCTGACATCCGTTGTTAATCAATGTCTCGGCATCCTTTCCGTCCAGTTCATTCTGCGTGGCACAAGGCATTGCTATATCACATTTAACGCCCCAAGGTCTCTCTCCTGCATAGAATTCAACACCGAATTTATCCGCATAATCTTGGACCCTGTCTCGTCTACTTGCTCTCATTTCAAGCATGTAATCGATTTTCTCCCCGGATACTCCGTCTTTGTCAAATATGTATCCGTCCGGTCCGGAGAGTGTAACGACTTTGGCTCCTAGTTCGGTTGCTTTCTTTGCTACTCCCCAAGCCACATTACCAAAACCGGAAACCGTTATTGTTTTACCTTTGAGGTCCTGACCTTTCCTGTTCAACATCTCATGCAGGAAATAAACAGCACCGTATCCAGTGGCTTCAGGTCTAATTAAACTTCCGCCCCAATTTAAACCTTTGCCTGTCAGAACTCCTGTAAACTCGTCTCTTAATCTCTTGTACTGCCCGAACAGGTAACCTATCTCTCTTCCTCCAACACCAATGTCACCGGCAGGAACATCGGTATCAGCACCAATGTGTCTAAAAAGTTCAGTCATAAAGGACTGGGAAAATCTCATCACTTCATCGTCTGATTTTCCTTTGGGGTTAAAATCCGACCCCCCTTTTCCTCCGCCCATGGGGAGACCGGTCAAACTGTTTTTAAAAATCTGTTCAAATCCAAGAAATTTAAGAATACTCAATGTTACTGACGGGTGAAACCTTAATCCGCCTTTGTAAGGACCTATTGCACTGTTGAATTGAACCCTGTAACCTCTGTTTATGTGATATTCACCATTATCATCCTGCCACGGCACTCTGAACATCACCGTTCTTTCGGGTTCAACAATTCTTTCAAGAATTTTCGCTTTTTTGTATTTAGGATCTCTCTCTACTACAACTGAAAGAGATTTTAATACTTCATCAACAGCCTGAAGAAATTCCTTCTCCCACGGGTATCTCTTGTGTAGGTCATCCAGTACTGCGTTTACATAATCACTCATTACTTTATCCTCCTTAAAGGTTAATGATCATAAACATCGCCCCATTATAGTAATTTAAAAGGTTTTGTCAAGTAATTTTTTTATTGTGTCGCGTTTTGTATTTACGATTATATCAGCATTTTTGTGAATAATCAAGAATAAGAAAATATATTTATTTGTGAATTTATTTACATTATCTTTTTGCCCCCGTATTTCCCTTTATTACGATCTGCGGACTAAATATAATAGTACCGATTTCTTCTCCTTATTATTGCAAATGGTCATTCCGGACTTAACTCCGGAATCTCATTGAGATGCTGAACCAAGTTCAGCATGACATTTAAATATTTCCAACTTCTCACTTCTTATTTTTTAACTGGGACATAGTCCCGTTACTTCTAACTTCTAACTTCCTACTTCTTATCTATTATGTCCTGCCGTATTTATCCTCATACTCTTGACACTTAAAGAATTTTTTGATATTATCCCATGCACGATGGCCCCATCGTCTAGCGGCTAGGACGCATGGTTCTCAGCCATGAAACAGGGGTTCGATTCCCCTTGGGGCTACCATTTAACCCAAAGAAAACATGTTTCCCACTACCTTTTTCATTATACTTTTCATATCAATTTTAAATATACGTTTTAAAATGTTGTACAACTGGGGGTGATTTCGACTCATCTTTTCCGGATTGCTGAAAAAATACTCACTGACAACGGCAAAAAACTCAGAGTTGTTAGTTAAGGCGTATGGATCTATATCGGACTTTCCATTTATTATTTTTTTCTTCTCGAATTCTCTTATTTTTTTCCACTCGCCTTCAAGATGTTTATCCATCATTAAAAACGGAATACCGTCAATAGATCCGTCTTCTCCGTCAATTTTATGCGCAAATTCATGAATTGCCACATTTCGTCCCCTTTCATTATCTTTAAACCCTTCTATAAGACTTCTCTTTGATATAATTACAACACCGCCTTTGCGAGTAACAAGCCCCAGATAATCGCTCTTGTCTCCGAATTGAAAATCTTTGTCGAACTGCTCCGGATAAACCAGAATCTCATTTATGTCATCGTATTCCCAGTCATCATATTTAAAAATCGGAATTATAGCACTTGCAGCAACTAAAATTCTTGTCATATCATCTACAGTTGTATCTATGCCTGTAATTTTTTTGCGGGATAAGAATATAAGAATCCTTTGCTTGAATTTCAATTTATCATTATTACCAAGCCCCGAATAAAAAGCGACATATTCATTCAATATATCTTCCCACTTTTTAGGGAACGCTTTCTTTGCAATTCTTGCCATTTTCCAATACGGTGCAACCGAAGAGATAAAAAGATATGAAAAAGTAACGAGAGAAATAGATACAATAAAGAAAATCGATACGGTTGAAACTTTATCCAAATTAAACACTATTATGGAAAGCAATATACCGAGAATCAATGCAATGCAAAATGAAAATATAAAAGAAAACCTTATAAACAATCTGTATTTTCTTGAGTTGTATATCATGGTTTATACCAAGACCCCTTATTGCCCAAATTTCTTAAACTCATCCTTGAGCATTCCATATACAACTATATCTTTAAATTTCCCT
>WFRF01000064.1 GCA_015486655.1 Caldifarciminota bacterium
CTTGCCCAAGAGTTCATATCGACGGCAAGGTTCGGCACCTCGATGTCGGCTCGTCGCATCCTGGGGCTGGAGAAGGTCCCAAGGGTTGGTCTGTTCGCCCATTAAAGCGGCACGCGAGCTGGGTTCAGAACGTCGTGAGACAGTTCGGTCTCTATCCGCCGTGGGCGTAGGATACTTGAGGAAAGCTGCTCCTAGTACGAGAGGACCGGAGTGGACGAACCTCCAGTGTACCAGTTGTCACGCCAGTGGCACAGCTGGGTAGCTGCGTTCGGAAGGGATAACCGCTGAAAGCATCTAAGTGGGAAGCCCATTCCAAGATAAGGTATCCCGAGCCTCGTGCTCTAAGATCCCTCAGAGATTATGAGGTTGATAGGCTGCAGGTGTAAGCATAGCAATATGTTTAGCCGAGCAGTACTAATAGATCGAGAGGCTTGATCATAAATTTAACCTCTTCCTCTTCATTTTATGTAATTATAGATAATTTTCCCGGCAGCTAGCAGGCAGTGGAAACACCTGATCCCATTCCGAACTCAGAAGTTAAGCACTGCAAGGCCGATGGTACTGCTTGGGCAACCTTGTGGGAGAGTAGGTTGCTGCCGGGATTAAAATTGCACCTTCAATAATAGGTGCTTTTTTTTTATGATAAATAGTTATAAATGTTATACATTAAAAATACAGTCAATAGAAGCGCTTGTTTCAATCTTTCATTGAGAGAAAAATAATGTGACTTTATATTTAATTGGAAGAATAGATGTATGGCATGCAACATTTCCATATCATTGGAACAATCTGAACGAAATTGTTAACAATCTGTCATTCCGGACTTAATCAAGAATCTCGATGAGGGCTTACTTCCTACTTTTAACTTATTACTTATTTTTGGGGTGACATTTCTAAATTCCCCTCGGAAAGAGGGGTGGACTGACGAATGTCAGGACGGGGTGTTAATTGAGTTATATGTGCTTGCCATTTGTTTACAATTTTTATTCATTATTTATGCTTCTTATTTCTTGCTTGCTATGTAGTTTCTTAGCTCATAAAGTAGTAAGTGTTACCGGACCTAATTTATTTATTTTACAATTATGATTTTGCCTGACTGTTCTTTTTTATTATTAATCGTTATAATGTAAAAATAAACTCCGTTATTGGTTGTATGGGTTAAATCATAACCGAACGAATTGTTCCCGGTCTTTGTGATGTTTCTGTGCAGACATGAAATTTCTCTTCCCGTAATAGAATATATATCTATTTTTGCAGAGCCTGTAGTGTTGCTGTAGAAAGAGAATTTTACATGATTTGAGGATGTTACAAAAGATTTTGACGATTTATGATTGGAAAAATTCCAATTGTTAACACCGGAACTTGTAAAATATGCCCTGTCAACCAATGTGGGATCAATTACAAATGGATTGGGTTTATTGTCCTGATAACTCGCTATTTTCCATGTCCTGGCAACCTCTGCGCTGTCGGGAGGGTCGATGCTGTTCCATTCTCTCAAGGTTTCTTTTTGAAGTTCAAACCATAATGTATCAGGTGTCCCGGCTGTTGTATCGAGGAATTGTTGTTTATACATGGTATAAAAATAAAACATACACCTTGCAATGTCCCCCTTTACCGATTCCCTGGGCTCGAAAATATCCGCATCATTATCTTTTTCCGCCCATTCATCTATGAAAGAGGTCGGTATGGTATAATTGATGGAATCCAATCTGTACCACTTATCCGTAAGTGAATCAACACATTCACCGAAGGGATCGTTACTTCTACTGGAATTTACATTGCTCTTACAGGGGAACAGATGATGCATATTTGATTTTGCCGGTTCGTATCCCGCCCCCATACTCTTTGGCCAAACATGCTCACAATCTATACCGTTGTTGTAAGCCCAGGTACTGGGATCTTGCCCGGGTTGCATGTATATGGTGTAGCCGGAGTAAATTCCTGTTAAACTGTCGTTGTGTTTGTCTATGACGCCGTATAAAGTATCCCGCGCATTGTTGTATCCTAAAGTGTAAGCAGGTTTATAATTATCTACAAGATAGGTTATTAACGCTTCGCCGGTTAGGCTTGGTGCAATAGGGTCTGATTTCAGAAAAACAAATAAAAATATAACGGAAAAAACAATAAAAATAATTTTTTTCATTCATACTCCTTGCTTTTTAAATATACAGAATAATAATTAAAATGTCAATAGAAGTGCATATTTCGCATATAACTAAAAAACATAATAATGTGTATTTATGGAAATAATAATAAATTGCTTCATTCGTTTGTAATACCAAAATCTTATTTATTAGGCTGACACTGTAAATTTTCTTATACAGAGTGGTACAGCTTAGCAGTGGGGGGTTCATATAATAACTGAGAAGAGAGAAGTTAAGTGTGTAATTGATTATCTTTGCTGCCTACTTCTAACTTCTTACTTATCTATCGGGTGACATTTATAAATTCCCCTCGGCAAGAGGGGTGGCGCGTAGCGACGGGGTGTTTATAGAGCCATACGTACTTTCCATTTGTTTCCAATTTGCTACTTCCTTTATTCACGTTTGGTGGTAAGTATGTCTACACCTATCTACTAAGGGGAAGTGGATTTTTCTTGACTTTTATACCTATTTTAACTATTATTTTATATGAATTATATTTATAATCTATTGTTGGATTAACGGAGGTTGGAATTTTATGAATTTGACAAAGATGCCAAAATTAAAAATAGGTAAACTTGAAGCAGAAGTGCCGATTGTTCAGGGAGGTATGAGCGTAGGAATTTCCCTTTCGGGATTGGCATCGGCAGTTGCCAATGAAGGGGGAATAGGTGTCATTGGAGCTGCTGGTATAGGAATGCTCGAGCCGGATTTCGAAACCAATTTCAAAGAGGCAAACAAAAGAGCCCTGAGAAAAGAGATAAGAAGGGCAAAAAAGTTGACCAATGGTATTATAGGTGTTAACATAATGATTGCTCTTTCGGATTATGATGAACTCTCAAAGGTTGCATTGGAAGAAGGAGCCGACGTTATTTTTCTCGGGGCAGGTCTCCCCCTGGATGATCCCAATGCCATACAACTGGATAAACTTAGGGATGTTGCCATAAAAGTTATCCCCATTGTTTCTTCGAGTAAGGTTGCAAATTTAATTTTCAAGTATTGGGCGAGAAATTATAATCATATTCCCGATGCTGTTGTTGTGGAAGGACCGAAAGCCGGCGGGCATCTCGGTTTTAAATTGGATGA
>WFRF01000065.1 GCA_015486655.1 Caldifarciminota bacterium
CTATGAAAATGAGATTAAGAAGCTTGAGGAGGAGAAGAAGTTGCTTGCAACGAACAGGACATTTGTTGTGAGCGGATGGGTTGAAACGGAAAAATATTCAATTCTGTCGGAGAAATTGGAGTCGAGGGATGATTGCACAATAATAAAGACAGAAATATCAAAAGACGATAATCCTCCAATAAAATTGAGAAACAAGCTGCTGTTTAGGCCCTTTGAGATATTGACCGAGTTGTACGGTATGCCTTATTATTATGAACTTGATCCCAGTCCTCTTATGAGTTTGTTCTTTGCCGCATTTTTCGGGCTGTGTTTGACCGATGCGGGTTACGGTATCATTCTCTCCGGAATAATTCTTATCTATATGTTTAAAACAAAGACATACAACAACAAACTGATGAACCTTCTATTTATAGGCGGTCTTTTTACGTTTGTAGAGGGGTGGTTACTACACGGATGGTTCGGAGACCTGTTTGCAAATTATTTTCATATGAACATACCCTATTGGTTTGATCCTTTGACAAACGCCATGGCTTTCGTTAGCCTTGCTCTGGCGGTAGGGGTTGTTCAGATTCTGGTTGGTATCATCATAGATTTTATAGAAAAGATAAGGAGTAAGGATTATTTCGATGCTTTTACCGTACCGTTTGCGTGGTTTATGCTTTTATCATCCATATTTGCAATCGTTTTTGCCACAAACACGCTTGTAAGTTTCGGCCTTGCTTCAAAGGCTTTGCTTCCGGCGGGTATAGTCCCCGTTGCAGAGATAATTATACTCATTGCATCCGTTGATATAATCCTATTCTCCAACAGACATGAGAAGAGCTGGGGATTCCGCATATTCCTCGGCATTTTAAATTTAACAATAGTTAGCGGATTGACTTCGTACCTGGGGGATCTGCTTTCCTATATAAGACTTGTAGCTCTGGGGCTCGTTACCGCGGGGATAGCGGTTGCAATCAACAAAATAGCATTTATGACACTCAGTATCCCCGTGATTGGGATAGTTTTTACCATTATAATTCTTGTGGGGGGGCATTTATTCAATATCGCAATAAATGCATTAGGCGGATTTGTTCATAGTTTGAGATTACAATATGTAGAATATTTTTCAAAGTTTTTTATCGGCGGAGGGATACCGTTTTCTCCGCTTAAAAGAGAAACAAAACACATATTAATTAAATAGGAGGATATATGGGTTTAGGAACTTTTTTAGCGTTTCTCGGTGTTGCACTTGCAGCAATACTTCCAGGCATTGGTTCGGTATTCGGTATTAACTTCGCAGCAAGAGCTGCAGGCGGTGTGTTGACTGAAGATCCGGATAAATTCGGCTCACTGTTTCTCTATGTCGTGCTTCCGGGGACACAGGGTTTTTACGGCTTTGTAATAGCTTTCTTGATTCTCAATGCAATGAAAGGTTTGGGAACGATTGGCGTTATGCAGGGATGGCAATTCTTTGCAGCTTCGCTGCCAATTGCCGCAACGGGTTTGCTTTCAGCGATTTATCAGGGTAAAGTCTGTGTTTCAGGTGTTAACCTTGTAGCAAAAAAACCCGCACATGCAATGAAAGGTGTTATTTATGCCGCAATGGTAGAGACTTATGCGGTTTTGGGTCTTCTTATAAGTTTATTCCTTATAATGGCAGTAAAATAGGTGCTATATGGGAGTTGAAAAGATTTCCCAAAAAATTATAAGTGATGCCGAAGCAGAAGCAAAGGAAATTGTAAAGAACGCAAAGGCTGAAGCTCAAAAACGGATAAAAGAGGCGGAAGCTTTTGTCAAGAAACATAATGAACAACATCAGGTTGCTGTTCAGAAGGCTCTTGAAGAAAAAAAACTGCGTCATATAGCGGGAGTCAATCTCGAAATAAAGAAAGAAATACTCGGTGCGAAGAGAGAGATGATTGACGAGATAATAAAAAACACACTTGCCACAATTACAAAAGACAAAGAATATAAAAAATTTATTGTTAAAATGGTGGAACAGGCTGTTGAAGACGACGCCGAGGTTATTCTCAATAAAGAAGATTTAAAAAACAACAGAGATTTAATCGAGAAAGAGATAAAAAAGAAAAAGGTAAATGCTAAAATTTCCAGGGAAACTGCCGATATTACAGGCGGATTTATTGTAAAAAAGGGTAAAATTACCATAGATTGCACCATTGATTCGATAGTAAATGCCAAGCATGATGAGATATTAATGAAAATAAACAGGTTGATAGGCGAATGATAGAGGATTATAGCGAACTTGTCAGGGATGACCAGGAATATGCATACGAAACCGGCGTAATCCGTGTTCTTGAGACAAAATTCGTAGATCGTACGCATCTAAACAGGATGCTTGAGGCAAGAAGTTACAGAGAAGCTTTCTCTCTTCTCCATGATACCACTTACGGCAAGTATATGAAAGAAAAAACGGACTTTGATGGTGTTCTGGAGGATGAGTACAAAGAATTTCTGTCTTTCTTTGAAAAATCGTGCAAGAACAGGTATATTATTGAGTACTACAAGTCGAGATACGACATACACAATTTCAAAATGTATATTAAATCAAAATTGTCCAATACAACTCTTGACAGTGCTATGTTGTCTCAATACGGAATGATTCCCGCCGATACATTCATTAAGGTTGCCGATGCCGAAGAGGAAGGTGCGATTCCGGAACCTTACGGGACATTTGAAGTGAAGGCATTAAATTTTTACGAAGAATCACAGGATATTGAACTTTTGGATATATTTATCGATTCTCTTTACTTCAAATGGAGACACGGATTGATAAAGAAGAGCGGTAATCTGTTTTTGATTAATCTCGACAGAGAGCATATAACACTCATGAATATAAAGTCATTTGCTCGTCTTCTCTATTTCAAAAACAGTACTTCGATTGAGGAAGTGATTCTTGAGGGCGGTTTCATCGGTAAGGATTTTTATATTGAACACAAAGCGGAAAATTTAAACCAGATATGGAACCATTTGAAGAACACCCCTTACGAGCGTATTGTGAAAGACGGCTATTCGTTAATAACCAAAGAAGGTTCATTTGCCCTGCTGGAAAAATTGTGTGAGAATAGAATGGTAGACATAGCGCGCTCAACAAAATCGGCTATATTCGGGGCAGAGGTCGTTTATGCCTTCATGATGGCAAAGGAAAACGAAATCAGAACGTTAAGAATCATACTTTCCGGCAAGAAAAACAATGTCCCGAGAAAAATCATAGAGAGCAGATTGCCGGAGATGTATTGAGGTTATTATGGCAAATAAGATAGCTGCAATAGGTAAAAGAGATGCAATACTCCCCTATAAAGCCATAGGGGTTGAGATATACATTACCGAAGAAAAAAGCGAATTTAAAAATATAATTGAGAAACTCGTTGAGGAGAAATATGCCATTGTTCTTGTAACGGAAGAACTCGCAGAGAATTTTGCGGACATTATACGAGAATACAATGAATATATGATCCCGAGTATCATTCCCGTTCCCGGAACGGAAGGTTCCACGGGGTACGGGGCAAAACGTTTAAGAGAAGCTGTTAAAAAGGCAGTTGGTGCAGATATTTATGCAGAATAAGAGGTGGCTTATATGAAAAATGGAAAGATAATAAAAGTATCGGGTCCCCTTGTGGTTGCAGATAACATGTCCGGTTCAAAGATGTATGACGTTGTTTACGTTAGTGATTATAAGCTAATGGGTGAAATAATCGAATTGAACGGAGACAGGGCATCCATACAGGTTTATGAGGATACGAGCGGTATAGGTGTGGGGGAACCCGTTTATCCCACAGGCGACCCGCTTTCCGTGGAACTCGGACCGGGGTTGTTGGAATCAATCTATGACGGAACCCAGAGACCGCTTGATGTTATCCGCGAAGAAGCAGGAGATTTCATTACAAGAGGAATTCAGGTCCATCCGCTTCCAAGAGACAAGAAATGGGATTTTACCCCCGTAAAAAAGAAGGGCGATGTTGTAGAGGAAGGGGATATTATAGGAGAGGTCAAGGAGACCGTTATTGTTACCCACAAAATTATGGTGCCTCCGGGTATCTCGGGAAAAATTATAGATATAAAGAAGGGCAAATATACAATTGAGGATACCATTTGTATCGTACAATCAGGAAAGGAAAAACACGAAATTAAGATGTATCAGAAATGGCCCGTTCGTATTCCCAGACCATTTAAAGAGAAGATGTTACCCGATGAACCTCTTGTTACAGGCCAGAGGGTCATAGATACGTTCTTTCCCATAGGGAAAGGCGGAACAGCATGTATTCCGGGACCTTTCGGATCGGGAAAGACTGTCACACAGCATCAGTTGGCAAAATGGGCCGATGCGGATGTTGTAATATATGTGGGTTGCGGCGAAAGGGGGAACGAGATGACAGATGTTCTCCAGGAATTTCCGGAATTGAAAGACCCCAAAAGCGGCGAAGCCCTTATGAAGAGAACCGTACTTATTGCCAATACATCCAACATGCCTGTTGCAGCAAGAGAAGCAAGTGTTTATACGGGGATAACCATCGGCGAGTATTTCCGTGATATGGGCTACAGTGTGGCACTTATGGCTGATTCCACATCAAGATGGGCAGAGGCTATGAGAGAGATTTCGGGACGTCTTGAAGAGATGCCCGGTGAGGAGGGATATCCCGCTTATCTTGGTGCAAGAGTTGCCAGTTTCTACGAAAGAGCGGGAAGAATCATTGCAATAGGAAGTGACAACAGAGAAGGCGCACTGTCGGTAATAGGAGCCGTATCACCTCCCGGAGGAGATCTTTCCGATCCTGTTGTGCAGGCTACTCTCAGGGTTGTAAAGGTTTTCTGGAGTTTGCAGGCCGATCTCGCATATAGGAGACATTTCCCTGCCATAAGCTGGTTAAACAGCTATTCGCTCTATTTTGAAAATATTGAAGGAGTTTTGAAAAAGGAAGTCGGGGAAGATTTTATAAATCTTCGTGCAGAGGCAATGAAGCTACTTGAAAAAGAAGCGGAACTTGAAGAGATTGTAAGGCTAGTCGGTGCGGATACGCTTTCCCTACCGGATCAGCTCGTCCTTGAAGTGGCAAGGTCCCTCAGAGAAGATTTCCTTCATCAGAACGCATTCCATGAAGTTGATACATACGCATCGATAAAGAAACAGTATTTAATGTTGAAAAACATACTTTTCTTTTACGAAAAGGCAAAGGAAGCCATCAGTAAAGATATACATATAAAAACCATCAGACAACTGCCTATTATGGAAAAAATTTCAAGAATGAGATATATAACCGAATCTAAGATTGGTGATCTGGAAAAACTGCATGAAGAGATAGATAAAGAGATCACTCGTCTTATAAATAAGTAGAGGTGCGGAGATGTTAAAAGAATATCAAACAGTAGTAAATGTTCAGGGACCTCTTCTGCTTGTAGAGGGAGTTAGTGGTGTAAAATTTCAGGAACTGGTTGAGATAGAATTGCCCAACGGTAAGAAAAACAAAGGGCAGGTTCTTGAAGTTGAAAACGACAAAGCTCTCGTTCAGGTTTTTGAAGGAACGACGGGAATCGATATCCCGAAAACAAAGATTAAATTTCTCGGTAGAGGCATTGAAATTCCGCTGTCGAAGGATATGCTCGGCAGGGTATTTGACGGACTTGGAAGACCCATTGACAAGGGAGCGGAGATCATTGCCGATAAGATGGCTGACATAAACGGAGCTCCGATAAATCCTTATGCGAGAAGTTATCCCAATGAGTTTATTCAAACGGGACTCTCGGCAATTGACGGTCTGAATACATTGGTAAGAGGACAGAAATTGCCCATATTCTCAGGTTCCGGACTCCCCCACAATCGTCTTGCCGCACAAATTGCGAGACAAGCAACTGTTTTGGGGAAAAAGGAAGCATTCGCGGTTGTTTTCGGGGCAATGGGAATTACATTTGAAGAAGCTCAGTTTTTTGTGAATGATTTGAAAAAAACGGGAGCCATTGAGCGTGCCGTACTGTTTTTAAACCTAGCGAATGACCCGGCAATCGAGAGAATTGCAACACCGAGAGTTGCCCTCACAACGGCAGAGTATTTGGCATTTGAAAAAGATATGCATGTTCTTGTAATACTTACAGATATGACAAACTACTGCGAAGCCCTCAGAGAAATTTCCGCTGCGAGAAAGGAGATTCCCGGTAGGAGAGGATATCCCGGTTATCTCTATACCGACCTTTCAATGATCTATGAA
>WFRF01000066.1 GCA_015486655.1 Caldifarciminota bacterium
ACATCTCCCACAATCACACGTTTATCATCTCTCTTTACGACATTTATTCCTATGTCAACATAAACCGCACCTTCCTTAAAATTCGAGGCTTTGAAATAGCCTGCTTTTCCAATGGCTGCAAAAACTATATCCGCATTTTTAACATAACCCTCTATGTTTTTTGTCCTTGAGTGACATACGGTCACCGTAGCATTACCCATCTTATCGTACCTGAGAAGAAGAAGTGAAAGTGTTTTTCCCACAATGACACTTCTGCCTACAACAACACAATGTTTGCCCTCAGTCTCTACACCGTAATATTTGAGGATTTCCAGAGATGCTACGGCTGTCGGGGGATAGGGACCGGCTTCGTTTAAAACGAGTTTGCCGAGATTTTCAGCTTTTATTCCCTCTATGTCCTTTTCCGGTTTTACATGCGCAATTATATCTTCACGGTTTAGATGAGAATACATGGGAGCAAGGAGCATTATTCCGTGAAGATTGCCGTCGCTGTTCCATAACTCTATTTTCTTGAGAATCTCTTCCTGTTTAACATCATTGCCGGGGTTAAAAAAGTCCACATTAATGCCATATTTCGTAAACATTTTAATCTGAGACTTGGCATATACACCTGCCGATTTATCATCCGTAGCGAGTAAAATACCTATTTTATCATTCCCCGAATCTATTTCTCCCTTTATGCTTTCAATAATCTGCTCTTTAACGGGTTTCCCCTCAAGAATAATCATATTTAGCCACCTTTTTCTATCTCCAACAATTTATTTCCGTTTATATCGTACTCAAATGTCCTGATTTTTTCCGTCTGCATGCCGACAATATCAAGAATCACAAAATCAATTCTCAAATCATCGTTTGCAACCTCAAAACGCGTGGGCATGGCATGTATAAACCTCTCTATAACCGTTTCGTATTTTGTCCCTATGATACTGTCAAACGGTCCTGTCATTCCCACATCGGTTATATACGAAGTGCCGTTTATAATTTCACAATCGGTAGTCTGAACATGTGTGTGGGTCCCCAGTATCGCACTTACCTTCCCTGAAAAGTATCTGGCAAAAGCCTTTTTTTCCGAAGTTGCCTCACCGTGAAAATCAATTATAACGGACCTGCAATCGTCAAGATTTTTCAAATCCTCTTCCGTTCTTCTAAACGGACAATCTATGCTTTGCATGAATACTCTTCCCTGGGTATTCAATATTCCCACCTTTCCGTAATCGTCTACTTCAATTTTGGTAAATCCCTTACCGGGTACACCGGGGGGATAATTGTTGGGGCGGATCAGCCGGTCGCTTTCGTCTAAATATTCGAAAATATCCGGCTTATTCCATATATGATTACCAGATGTCATTATGTCGATACCGGCACCGAAAAGCTCTTTGGCTATTTTCGGTGTCAATCCTTTGCCGTTCGCCGCATTCTCACCGTTTGCAACGACGAGATTCGGCTCGTAGTGCGATCGTAATGAAGGGACCAGTTCTTTTATGACTTTTCTGCCTGCTTTCCCTACTATGTCGCCTATGAAAATTACACGTAATTTATTTTGCATATTCGGATACTCTTAACTCTCTTATAACGGTAACTTTAATCTGTCCGGGGTATTTGAGCTCCGATTCTATCTGTTTCGCTATGGAATCGACCAATTCGGCAGCCTTCACATCATCAATGGATTCCGGCTCAACAATTACACGAACCTCTCTTCCAGCTTGCATTGCAAAGACTTTCTCAACACCGTCATACGAACTTGCAATATTTTCCAGACTTTCAAGCCTCTTAACATACGCCTCAAGACTCTCTCTTCTGGCGCCGGGCCTTGCTCCCGAAATTGTATCCGCTGCCTGAATTAGAACAGATATAGGTGAAATCGGCTCTATTTCCTCATGGTGTGCCCAAATGGCATTTACGATAATTTCATTCTCACCGTATCTCTTGGCAAGTTCTCCACCGATTTTCGCATGTGTTCCTTCCATGGTTTGATCTACCGCTTTTCCAATATCGTGTAAAAGTCCCGCTCGCTTGGCAAGATTACTGTCAAGGCCGAGTTCATCAGCCATAAAAGCGGCAAGGTATGCTACTTCTTTGGAATGTTGAAGAACATTCTGTCCGTAACTTGTACGATACCTCAATCTTCCCAATAATTTTACCAACTCCGGATGTAAATTCATTATACCGAGTTCCATTGTAACTTCCTTGCCGGTCTCCTTAATGAGATTATCTATTTCTTTCTCGGTTTTATTTACAACCTCCTCTATTCTGGCGGGGTGTATCCTTCCGTCTTGAACGAGTTTTTCCAGGGATAGCCTGGCGATTTCCCTTCTTACGGGATCAAATCCCGATATACTCACTGCTTCCGGCGTGTCATCGATTATCAATTCTACTCCGGTAATATTCTCAAAAGCCCTAATATTTCTTCCTTCTCGCCCAATTATTCTGCCTTTCATTTCATCATTGGGTAAGGATACAACGGACACGGTGGTTTCCGTCACCTGGTCCGTAGATAATTTTTGTATCGCATAAGTTATTATCTCTTTGGCTTCCTTTTCAGCCTTTTCCCTGGCTTCATCTTTTATCCTCTTAATAAGTTGTGCAGCCTCGTATCGAGCCTCTGATTGCATGTTGTTAATAAGCATCTGTTTCGCCTGCTCTCTTGTCATCCCCGAGATTTGTTCGAGTTTTTTATTTTCCAGATCTACAATTTCTCTTATCTTCTCTTCCTTTGCCTTTATATTCTTTTCCCTCTGGTGAATGGACTGCTCTTTCCTGTTAAGTTCTTCCCCGCGCATACGAAGAAGTTCATTTCGTTTTTCAGTCTCGCGTTTTTCATCTTCAATCAGTTTTTCTTTTTCAATAACCTCTCTTAAACGCTGCTGTTTTTTCTTCTCGAACTCTTCATTGCGACGCGCCATTTCCTCTTTTATGTCCAACTCGGCAAGTCTTTTGTAAGCACTTGCTTCCTTTTTGGCTTCCTCAATTATCGTTTCGGCTATCTCATTTGCCGTTTTTAACCTGTTTTCCCTCTGTCTCTTGGCTATATAATACCCGAGAAACAACATCAAGAGGCTTATTACTATGGCTCCGATTACAATTAATAGAATGTTCATAAATCACCTTCTTTCTATAAAATAGTCTATCCCCACCATACCGTGTAAATCTTAGCTGTTTGAACCTTACTTTTATAAGTGGGCACCTCTCGGATATTTCATAGCACCATCGGAATGGTCTGCAATCCATACCCGATTACGGTTCCCCAAAGGTAAGGTGTTGGCTCAAAAAACTTAAGCAATCACGAATATGGCAGGGATTAGAATATTTAATTTAGTTAATACACTCGTTTTCCAATCTGATAAGCTGCTTAAACAGCTTATCCTTAAAGTCCTCACTATAATCCTTCAATGTAAGCAAATCATATGTAATATTCAACGTTGCTAATAACAATATCTCTTCTTTTGTCCTTTTACCGGCAAGCTTAGATGCATATTTGTTTATCGTATCTTCCAAATATGCTATTATTCTATCCAATTTCTTCTGATCTATATCATCAACTATCTTAAAGAGATATTTTCTATTAAAAACATTAATTTCAATATTGTTTTCTTGCTCCATTATATTCTAATCCCTGCTCTTTCTATACCTGTTCGAACTGCTCCAACTTTTGTAAAAGAGCTGATAAACGCTGTTTTAAATCATCTTTTTCAGCGCTATATTTAGCTTTTTCTTCCTCTAATATTTCTATCTTGTTCTGTAATTCTCTTTTTTCCGCTTTTAAATTATTGATATACGATTCTATTTTTGAAATCTTCTCTTCCAGCTTTCTTAAGATTTCATCATCCATACTACTTCTCCCTTAGATAAGCTCCGAATTTCTTGTTTAACTCTTCAAGCATACTGCTAACCACAGCTTCTACTTCATCGTCTTTTAAGGTTCTTGTAACACCGTTAAACTCTAAATTTACAGCCAAGCTCTTTTTACCCTGTGGTACCTGTTTACCGGTATAAAGATCAAAAAGCCTAACCTTCAAAGACGGAAGGGAATTCACTTTATAAATCACATTTAAAAGATCACCGTAACGCAAATTCATATCGATTACAAGAGCCAAATCACGGTAGATTGAAGGATAAACTGACGGTCTCTCATAACCTCTTTCTTTAGTATAATCCAATAGTTTATCCGCGTCAATATCAAGTCCGTAAACGTCATTTTCTATATCGTAGAAGCTGATAATCTCTCTTTTTATCTTTCCGCAATATCCTATTTCCACGCCGTCTTTCTTAAATGCAATGCTGTTTTCTTTTTCAAACAGAGGGTGATCAGCTTCGGTTTCCTCTATGCTTTCGATATTGAACAAATCGAAAATGTAACCGGCTAATCCCTTTATGTCATAAAAATCAACATTCCTCGGAGAATTATACCACTCTTTTTCCTCTACCATTCCCGATATCTGCGCCGAAAGCATATTTCTCTCGCCGAACTCCGCACCCGTTTTTATAAAACCTTTTCCCACCTCAAATATCTTCAGATTACGGTTGCTCTTCAAAATATTATTTTTGACAACCTTTAAAAGATTAATCGACGGAGTTGGTGACATATACTCTATATTTTTATTTATGGGATTTGCAATTCTTACAAAATTTGCGACATCTCCGTAAATCCTCTTAAGTTCATCTCCGGACACAAGCCCCAAAGTCACATTTTCATAGTAACCCAAATCCACCAATGCACTACGAATTTTTTTGTTAAGAATGTACATTTTATTGTTTGAAGCATACACTCCTTCGGGTATCCTCACTCGATTGGGAATATTGCTGTAGCCGTATATTCTTCCTATCTCTTCAACAAGATCAATAGGTTCTTTCAGATCTCTTCTGAAATCGGGAATGACAACACTCCTCTCCTTCACCACAAAATCGAATCTCTTAAGGATCTCGTTTATTCTCTCATCGGAAATATCATATCCGAGTCTTTCTCTGATAAAATCCCTGTTAAGCTCTATTTCGACTTCGGACGGTTCATTGTCATGCACATCGATGGGAAGTGAAATTTTAACCTCCGGAAGTTCCTTTTTTAACAGATATAAAAATCTCTTCAGTGCAAATTCCGGACTTGAAAAATAACCTCCTCTTTCGAATCTGTATGAGGCATCCGTCTTTATATTGAGCTTCTTTGAACCTATTCTTACGAGTACCGGATTAAAATAAGCGGATTCAATGATGAATGATTCCGTGTTTTCTTTTACACCGCTCTCTTCTCCGCCTATAATACCTGCTATGGCAATAGGTTTATTTGTGTCGGCAATAACGAGTATGGAGTCGTCGAGTTGTTTTTCTTCTCCGAGAAGCGTAACGATTTTCTCTCCGGAGACAGCCCTGCGTACTTTTATCATTTTACCTTGAACGAGAGATTCCGAAAATGCATGGAGTGGCTGTCCCAGTTCAACTGCGATATAGTTTGTCAGATCAACTAATATATTTTTGGGATTCAAACCGTAGCTCTTGATCCTGTTCTTCAACCATGCGGGTGATTCTTTCACATCAACGTTATCCAATCTGCAGACCATATATCTCGGTGTATCATCATAGTTCTCGACTTCCACGGTAAAATCATCCCAGCTCCTCTCGTCGGAAAACACATATGTTGCGGGTAATTGTAATTCCAAACCGGTTTTCGCCCTGATTTCCTTGGCAACACCGATCATCGACAACATATCCGGTCTGTTAGCCGTAACCTCTATATCCAAAATCGTATCATTACCCTGCTTAATTGTCTCTTCAACAGGAAATCCGCATTCCTCGAGAAGCGAGGGTAAATCCAACCCTTCGATGTTTATATATTCACTTAACCATTCCAGCGATACTCTCATTTGATCACACCTTTTAAAAATTCCGTATTATTCTCAAAGAGTAATCTCATATCATCTATTCCGTACTTTAGCATTGCAAACCTTTCCACGCCGAGACCGAATGCGAATCCGTTATATTTATCTCTGTCATATCCGACATACTCAAAAACCTTAGGATTCACCAGTCCGCATCCCAGCACCTCGAGCCATCCCGTATGCTGACATACGTTACAACCCTTACCGCCGCAGAAAACGCATGAAACGTACATCTCAGAGCTCGGTTCGGTGAAAGGGAAGAAGGACGGGGTAAAACGTGTTTTTGTCTCAGGGCCGAAAAATTCCCTTGCAAACACGGATAGTATACCCTTTAAATCCGCAAATGTTACATCTCTATCCACAAACAGTCCTTCCACTTGGTGAAATACGGGGGAATGGGAAGGATCTATTTCATCTTTTCTGTAACACCTCCCGGGGGCAATCATTCTGATTGGCGGCTGTGATTTTTCCATGGTTCTTATCTGCACCGGGGACGTATGTGTTCTAAGCAGCTTATCACTCCCGTCTATATAGAATGTGTCCTGCATATCTCTTGACGGGTGATGTTTTGGAACATTCAGAGCTTCAAAATTATAGTAATCCGATTCTATTTCAGGTCCGTATTCTATGGAAAATCCCAAACGCATAAATATGTCTATAATCTCATCAAGGGCACGGTTAATCGGGTGAAACGCACCTAAATTCTTCTTCCTTCCCGGCAGCGTGTAGTCCGTGAATTTCTTTGACGATGTTTTTCCCTTCTCCGGCGAATGTAATTTGAAAAAATCCTCTATCTCCTTTTTGAGCTTATTGGCTTCCATACCTATGGATTTTCTCTCTTCTTTGGGAACATCCTTCAGTCCTCTTAGAACCGATGTAATTACCCCTTTGCGGCCCAGGTACTTAATCTTCAGAGACTCGTATTCTTCCGGTTTTGCATTTTGGAGAGCATTTAATATTTCATCTCTGAGCTCTTTTAAATCCCGCATTTTAGCCTAAAGCCTCCTTAGCGACATCCACGAGTTTTTTAAATGTATCTGTGTCTTCAACGGCCATGGCTGCGAGCATTTTTCTGTCAACCTTTACATTTGCCTTTCTAAGACCGCTTATAAATCTGCTGTAAGACATTCCGTACTGATGGGTTGCAATGTTTATTCTCGTTATCCACAATTTTCTAAACTGCGATTTTTTCTTTCTTCTGTCGGCAAAAGCGTTTACACCGGCTTTAATTACCGATTCTTTGGCAGTTTTATACAGATTGTGTCTTGTTAAATAATACCCCTTGGCCTGTTTCAACCATCTGTTTCTTTTCTGTCTTCTGGCTACTTTATATCTTGCTCTTGGCATATTATCCTCCTTTAACTAACCGTAGGGTAGCATCCTCTTTATTCTCTTTTGATCCGTTTTATCAACAACGGTATCGACCTTTAATCTTCTCTTTCTTCTTCTCGTCATATAAGAATTAATGTGACGCAGGTTTGCTTTTCTTCTGATAGCTTTACCTTTTCCGTTAAATTTGATTCTCTTTGCTGCCGATCTGTTTGTTTTAATTTTAGGCATATTAATCCTCCTCTACTTTTTAGGGGCGACAACCATAGTCATGTTTCTTCCAAGCATAACGGGTTTCGCTTCCACAGTTGTAATATCTTGTAAATCGTCTGCAAAACGCTTTAAAACAGCTTCCCCCATTTCGGGATGAGCCATCTGTCTCCCTCTGAATCTTATTGTAAATTTCACCTTGTTTCCCTGTCCGATAAATTTCTTCGCATGTTTCAGTTTTACCTGATAATCGTTTTCCTCAATATTGGGATGCATTTTTATCTCTTTTACCTGAATCTGGTGTTGTTTCTTCTTTGCAGCACTTAGTTTTTTACTTTCCCTGTATTTGTATTTCCCGTAATCGAGAATTTTACAAACCGGCGGATCCACATTGGGGGAAACCTCAACAAGATCCAAACCTGCCTTTTCCGCCATATCAAGTGCCGTTGAAATTGTAACCACACCGACCTGTTTATTGTTTTCATCAATGAGCCTTACCTTTGGTGCTTTAATACCTCGGTTAACACGAAGTTTTTTTATATGTCACCTCCTTAAAAAATACATTTAAAAAAAGGCGGATTGCTCCGCCTATTATCACTTATCTCTAAAAACCAGCCAAAACCAACTTCGGCAGGTGAGAAGCGAAGCTTCTACTTTAAAAATCACCTTTTTAAATCAACGTCATTATGTACTATTTCAACAAATTTGTCAAGAGATAAAGTGCCGAGATTTTTTCTTCCCCTCTGCCTCACAGATATCTTGCCGTTTTCCATTTCTTTGTCCCCTACAATTACCATGTATGGTATTTTCATTGCCTCTTTCTCACGCACCTTATAGTTAATTTTTTCGTTTCTAAGATCCATTTCCACTCTGAAACCTTCGGCTCTGAGTTTTTCATAGACCTGTTTTGCATAATCATCCGAATGTTCTGTGATTGTCAAAACACTTATCTGCGTTGGAGCAATCCAAACGGGAAACGCCCCGGCATAGTGTTCAATGAGGGTTCCCACAAACCGTTCAATTGAGCCCAAAAGCGCTCTGTGTATCATAAAAACGAGATGTTCTTTACCGTCTTTTCCTATATAAGAGACATTGAATCTCTTGGGCAAGTTAAAATCAAACTGAATCGTCGGTCCCTGCCATCTCCTGCCAAGAGCATCGATTAACTTAATATCTATCTTCGGCCCGTAAAAAACGGCTTCGCCTTCGGCTCTCTTGTATGGAATATTTTTCTTTTTCAGAGCATTTTCAAGTGCCGATTCGGCCATTTCCCATTCCCTGTCGCTTCCGGCATATTTTTTCTTCTCTTTGGGATCTCGGACGCTCAGCTCAACATCGTATTTCTTATAACCGAAAGTCTCCATCATAAACTGGGCAAATTCAATAACTTTAATAACTTCCTCGGGAAGTTGCTCCGGCGTGCAAAATACATGCCCGTCATCCTGGGTAAAACCTCTCACCCTGAGCAATCCGTGAAGGGTTCCGCTTCTTTCGTATCTGTAAACGGTTCCCAGCTCTGCAAACTTAACGGGAAGATCTCTGTATGAACGGGTTTTACTTTTATATATGAGTATATGCCCGGGGCAGTTCATCGGCTTAAGAACATATTCATAATCATCGATATTGAGCACATACATGTTCTCTCTGTAGAATTCGTAATGACCCGAGGTATGCCACAGATCACTCTTTGCTATATGAGGAATCATAACAAGCTGGTATCCCCTCTTCAAGTGCTCATCTTTCCAAAACCTCTCTATGGTTTCTCTTAACATGGCTCCGTTGGGATGCCAGAATATAAGGCCCGGACCCGCTTCATCAAAAATGCTGTATATTTCAAGCTGTTTCCCCAGAACCCTGTGATCTCTCTTCTTAGCCTCTTCAAGAACCTTCAGGTATGCATCCAACTCCTTCTTGTCCCAGAAAGCCGTTCCGTAAATCCTTTGAAGCTGTTCTCTTTTCTCGTCGCCTCTCCAGTATGCTCCGGCAACGGAAAGGAGTTTAACCTCATGAATTTTTGCCGTTGAGGGAACATGGGGACCTCTGCAAAGATCCTCAAAATCACCCTGCTTATAAAGAGTGATGGTGCTACCCTCGGGTAACTCCTCTATAATCTCCACCTTGAATTTATCATCTCTGTCTTTAAATATTTTCAAAGCCTCCTCACGGGAAACCTCTCTTCTTTCGAATTTATAATCCTTTGCGATTA
>WFRF01000067.1 GCA_015486655.1 Caldifarciminota bacterium
GATCAAGTCCGGAATGACCGATTGTAAACAATCACGCTTACTGTGTTCTCATTTAATATTTCTGTCAATTTCAATGTATGAAAGTGGTAAATATGTCTGTACCACTTACCCTTACTTGAAAATTGCCAAAATTGAGAAGTTAGAAGTAACGGGACTACGTCCCAAGTAAGAAATAAGAAGTGAGAAGTAAGATACAGATGGAATATGAGACAATCATTTCCTAAATAATTTCTCGCTTCTCAATTCCCTGTTCATAATTATTTCTCAACATGGCTGCTCCACTTTAAGGGGAGCTGTCCGGTTTTACCGGACTGAGGGGTCATTTTCATAGATGAATATAATGAATATAATAAAATAACTTCCGATTCAACTTCTTAGTTCTCAGTTCCCACTTCTTACTTATTTTTGAACACTCCCCAAATAAATGTCAAATATCAAGACTTGCCCCCAATATGCACAATCCGATAGAAATTATCAAAAAAAGCACATCCTTTGTTTTCAAACTCATATCTCTATAGTAACTCCCTTTCCTCTTTAATATCATTCCCCTCATCTCCAGCGCTATAGCACTTCTCTCTCCTTTTCTTACAACCATGGCAAACAGGGGAAGCATCATTTTTAAGCGATCCCTTAACTCAATGGGTTTACCCGACTTCCTTATTAACATCGCCCTTTCAATATTGACAAGGCTGTTTTTAAACAGATAAATTTCTCTGAATGCTATTAAAAGTGCATATCCGATTTTCTCCGATAAACGGAGATTTTGCATAAAACTCTGCACCATGTAAAATGGTTCGGTTGAAAAGAGATAACCTACTGATAAAAATATTACAGATGCCGCTCTCATGGCGAGAATACCCCCTCTCACCGCCCCTTCATATGTGCCGTGCAGGAATACGATTGAATACGGAGTTTTACCCGCTGCAAAAAACAGGAAATTCATAAGGAATATAGTGAAAGAAAATACAATAACGGCGACAAACAGAGAAAGTAATAACTTTAATCTTTTTGCCGACATTATTACGAATAAGAGAGATATAACGAGAACCGAAATATTAAATTTTACATTCATATTTAATATTAAAAAAGTAACGTAAAAGAAAACGACAAACATCTTTACTGAAGGATTAAAATCAAATATGTTTTTCACAATAATTTTCCCATTGTTTCACTGTTAAAAGGGGAGGGAATTCCGGCTGTATGCGAGTAATTTCCTTAACAATATTTATAATCGGATCCTCATTCCCAATTTCTTTTAAAATACTGAGGTCATTATTTTTATATGTTTTCAGTTGTCCTCCCTCTGTCATAACACTTATGAAATCACCGCAATCAAAAGCCACCTCCGTGTCATGCGTGACTATCAACATCGTAACACCTTTCTCTTTTATTAGGTTGATGAGTCCCATTGTCTTTTCTTTCGTTTCATAATCCTGACCGAATGTAGGTTCATCAATAAGCAACAGTTTTTTATCTCCAAGAACCATCAATAAAATGGACAACCGTCTTTTTTCTCCGGTGCTTATGTTATAGGGACTCACATCACCTGTCTCCTCAAGGTGAAACAGCTTGATCCACTTCATTATTATGTCTCTTTCAACATCAGAATTTGATAACGTGTATTCAATCTCTTCCCTTACGCTATTATTGAAAAAAGTCGTTTCAGGATTCTGGAATACATATCCTATATTATTATACAGAGTTTTTCTTTTCACTCTGCGGAGATCTTCTCCGAATATCGCCACCTCCCCCGAATAATTCCGTTCAAACCCCGCGAGTATGTTGAGAAACGTTGTTTTACCCACTCCGTTGTTACCTAGTACTATATGGGTCATTCCATTATATATTTTATAATTGCCGTAACCAAAATCTTTTTCTCCATAGGAAAATGAAAGATTCTTAATTTCCACGGCAACACTCGGCACATCCCCATGGGGTTTCGGAATATTTTGAAAATACATCTTCTTCTCTATTACGGAGTTTATTATTTCGGATTTTTCGCCGGATATGTTTTTCAGAATCCCCTTTTCTTTTAAAATACAC
This sequence comes from Caldifarciminota bacterium, assembly GCA_015486655.1. Lineage (GTDB taxonomy): Bacteria > Hydrothermota > 32-111 > QNBC01 > QNBC01 > QNBC01. Next base: position 2,044 of record WFRF01000067.1, read on the forward strand.
GATAGATTCATGAGTTTCGGTTTATAATAGCGAGTCTTTTTACACGAATTAAAAAGATACTCAGGTTCTCCGTAGTAATCAATCTCACCATTTTCATTTATTAAAATAACTCTTGAAATAATGTCAATAATCGTATCTATTTTATGCTCAACAATAATAAACTGTCTTTTTGTTTGGTGCAGAAAAGTGAAAAACCGCTCCGTGGCCTGTCTCTTATACACATCTCCGAGCC
>WFRF01000068.1 GCA_015486655.1 Caldifarciminota bacterium
ACCCAAATATTCTGTGCTGTCCGAGAAGATATTTCTTACAAGTCTATCAAAACCTATTGCTTCAACCGGGATTCCCAATGAAGTATTGCCTATAAAGGCAAGTCCGCCGTTAGAGAGGAAAGCGTACCCTACACTGCCTTTTTTAGGTAATGCTCCGTATGAAGCGGAACTTATGAAAAAGCTTGTTTTTACATTATTGATATTATACACATTTAATTTTTCCCCTTCGGTTATGTAACCGGTCCCCAGCCAATCGTAACCACCATTTTCTATATGTACAATAAAGTAATTCTCTTTTTCTATATCACCTATTGCATTTTGCCTCGTTAATTCTTCATCACCCACCCACCTGGGTTTAGATGTAAACGTGTCTATTAACGGATTAAAAAGAAATTCCGATGTAATAAAGTCGGGTAAATCATTTCTTATCATTAAGCTATACATCTGCCCTATTCCGTCATTGGATTCATTAATAGATGCTCCCCAAAAATGTATATCATATGCCGGAGCGGACGTTTCATACTTAATCATTCTATCCAAATACCCTATAAGCTCCTCATTTGTATTTAATGGAATTCTACCCACTAATATGTCAGGATATCCGTCTACATTGTCAACATTATTTCCGTTAATGTATTCGCCGTAAATACCGTTACCATTTGCATCCCAATTTCCATTCAGATCAGAATAGTAAAGATCCGTGGGAATTAAAGCATTGTTATAAATACCGGAGTATTTGGCACACCTGATAGGTATTATTGATGTATCGCCGAGAAACAAAATTGTATTTATGTTCTTAATTTCATTTAAATATTTAATAAATGACCTTATTTTTTCCTGCTTATCCCGCCCTATATAACCGTTGTAAATATCATTTGCAAAATATACATAAGTCGTTTCCCCCAATGCATTATGCCAGAGTTTAAAAGAATCAGCCGCAGAGGATAGTGCTTCTGTTGTTATAATAGCCATTTTTTTATGTGATTTCGGCACAGGAAGTAATCCACCGAAGAGAATAACCGGTATCATTATCATCCCAACGAAAATTGCCGTTACAAAATTGGTTTTTCTCATACCTACCTCCCGATAAACTTCATTAATGTTATTTGCAAATTTCATGCCAATTTAATTTCAATCTATAAACTCAAAAAACAGCATGATTTGTAATATATTTTTGACTATTGTAAATTATATTTAACAAATTTCTGTTTAAAGAGCTTTTTCAATAACCTCCAATTTACATTAAACTCTTATTTTGGGCGTATAAATAAATGAATACTTAATTGTCGCATTTCTCCTGACGGTTGACAATTAAAACAAAATCAATATATTTAAAAGAAGTAAACATAGGAGTAGAAATGGGATATATATATCTGGATAACATAACCGTTACAAAACCCCATGAAGAGGTGGTTAAAACCATAACCGAGTATTTGACCGATAAATACGCCCTTGCCACATCGCAATTTTCCCATTCCATGGGGCTTGAGAGTAAGGAAGGGTACGATAACGCAAGGCACATTATAGCAAACTCCATCGGCGCAGATGATGAAAATATTGTATTTACATCAGGAAGTACCGAATCAAACAACCTTGCCGTTAAAGGGTTTGCCCATGCAAATAAAAAGAGAGGGAATGGCTTGATAACAACAGCTGTCTCGGAAAGGTCGGTTCTAAACAGCATGAAAACTCTTGAGAAAGAAGGATTTGATGTAAAAATACTTCCCGTTGATGAAAACGGAAGAATTAAACTTACGGATTTGGAGAATTCCATAAACGATTCTACCATACTGTTCTCTTTCGAACTTGCAAATCATGAAGTAGGCACAATAGAAAATTACAAAGAAATTGTGGAACTGTGTAATAAAAAAGGAATAGCGGTACACATGGATGCTTCCCTGGGGTATTTGCACATACCTATAGATGTGAAATCCCTGCCCGTTGATTTAATCACACTTACGGCAAAGAGAATACACGGCCCTCTTGGTATCGGAGCACTCTTCATACGAAACGGTGTAAAGATAAAGAAGCAAATGGACGGCGGATTCAATGAAATGAATCTGAGAGCAGGGAGTGAACCTGTTGCTCTTGCAGCGGGATTCGGAAAAGCGGTCGAGCTTTTTGACAGAGAAAAGGACGTTGTATATACGGGAAAACTCAAAGATAAATTATTGAATTTGTTGAGAGAAAGAATCGATGACATAAGTGTAAACGGAGACATAGAAAATTCAATGAGTAATGTTCTTAACGTTACATTTCACAAGGTTGAAGGGGAAAGTACGGCTCTCTATTTTGACATGGAAGAAATTGAGGTTATTACGGGATCCGCCTGTTTCTCAAAATCATTGGAACCGAGTTATGTGTTAATGGCTATTTACAACGATCATGAAAGAGCTCACGGTTCAATTACGTTTTCATTCTCAAGGTACAACACGGAAGATGAAATAACAAAAACGGCTGATGCCGCCAAGAGGATCGTAGATAAATTAATGGAGATAAGTCCTTTAAAATAGGAGATTTTATGTCTTTACCATACGGAAAAAAATTATTGGAACTATTTAAACATCCTCATAATGTGGGGAAAATAAAAAATCCGGACGCAAAAGCTACGGAAGGCAGCCCGGCTTGCGGTGATATGGTCACCCTTTACCTTAAAGTGGATGACAAAACACACAAAATTGAAGATATTAAATTTGAATCGTACGGTTGTGCTTCCAATATTGCAACTGCTTCCGTTATTACTGATATAGTCAAGGGTAAAACAATAGATGAGGCAAAGAAAGTAACGTGGAAAAAGGCAGCGGATGAACTCGGCGGGCTACCTCCGGTCAAAGTCCACTGCAGTGTTTTAGCCGTTGACACACTGAGATCAGCAATAAGAAATTACGAAGAGAGCCACGGCCTCATAAAAAATAAAGTCCCTACAACAAGGAATGATATTATAGAACGGTTAAAACACGTTATGAATCCGATGAAAGGATTGGATATCGTAAAAACAGGGCTCCTCTTTGATGTAATTTTCGAAGACGGAAAAGTAACTGTTATTCTGGAACTTGAGGAAAGCAACCAATTTGCATCCAATTTATCAAATGAGATAATAGAACAACTGCAAACAATCTGGGATGTCAAAAGTGTTGAGGTAAAATTCAACCTTTAGATAGAATAAAATCCTTATAAATCTTATATACCTCTCTATTATTCACCTCATTATGAGGTTCGTGATATGAGTTTTTAATTATTTTCAATTCTTTTACAGCATTGGGAAGCATATTATAGAATGCAATGCTGTACTTTTTGTCCATTATGGGGTCTTCTTCTCCGTGAACCACCAGTATTGGGATTTTATAATCGAGAAAATGCGAAAAACAGTAATCTCCCACTCTTATTGAATCAAGAAACAGCGAAAATGAAATGAAAGGATGCACCAATTTGTCATGGTCATATGCCTCGGCAATATCACTCCTGTGTGACAGCATATTTCCCGTAATACCATTTTTTACCGTAAATGAAGGTGAAATCCCCCTTGCTATTTTAATAAGGGGTAACGCAACCGATGGGACTTTTGATTTCATGCCGAAAGCAGCGGCAGAAATTATCGCCTTTTTTACATTGTGCTTCGATTGCAAAACATAGTACGCTGCTATTAAACCTCCCAGGGAATGCCCGAACACAACTATGTTATCTATATTTTCCTGATCCAACAATTTATCGGCTATGTTGACAATGTCATCAAGATTCCTGATATTCCCTCTTTTGCCCTCACTTTTCCCGTGTCCCGGGAGATCAAACGATATACATTGAATTTTTTCCGATGTCATATAGGCGGAAAACTCTTCATACCTTCCTAAATGTTCCCCAAGCCCGTGTACAATAAGAGTATTTGCTTTGGGCTCTTTAACCTCCCACTTTTTAAAGTGTATGTTACCGTACGGTTTAAACAGAATTGTACCTTCCAAATTATGCCTCCTCTTTGTATGGCAGGGACACACGATAAATTTCTTCCGGAATAGGTATTAAAGCCCCTTCCTTAATATATGCCAACGTTACAAACGCCTCTGCCAAGAGCTCCTCGTCTCGAAATATTTTATGATGCCAGGTGGATTTATACCTGGATAAGATGCTGAATTGCCCGCTTATGGTAAGTTTATCCCCCATAAATGCAGGTTTTTTATATTTAATTTTAATCTCGCTTACTACAATATCAATGCGATCTTTATGCAAATTTTCCAGATAAAACCCCATTTTTTCCAGAAAATATGTTCTTGCATCTTCAAGATAGTGCAAATACTCGGCGTTATTTACATGTCCGTATGAATCTATGTGATAATTCTTAACCTTAAGATCATAGTAGAGTATATTGCTCATTTCTTATGTTTTTCTCCTCAAATAAGATTTTGTAAACATTTTATCGGGTAATATTACGCCAACTTTAACATTGAGCAACAGTATTTGCGTGTAGGAATTATTTCTTATTTCGTCTTTAACGAGCATTCTCATGGGTACATAAATACCATCATAATTTTGATAATCCCCGAAAGCCATTGTTCTTAATAATCTCCCGCTTTTTGCATATAACTCCATTTTATTTATTAACAATCTGTCCCTGCTTATATAAATTTTTCTTTTATAATACGACACATTGCTTTTCTTTGCAACCAAATCAAGCACATACATGGTATCGTTGGTTAAAGTCGTGTCATACGATGCATTGTAAAGCTCACTGAGTTTCTGCGAAGAAGAAACATCCTCGTAAGACAGATCGCTTCCGAACATACTCTGTTTCAACATATGCCCTGAAATCCTTATTACATCATCCGCAGCGGGAAAATAAATCCACATTGCATTTTTAAGTTTTAAATACCTTGTACCGTTTTCCTCGGGTGGATAGATTATTTCAAGGTAAGCTTCATTACCCCTTTTCACATAAATATTCATATGTTTCTCTACCGTCTCCCCTTCAAAATGTATTTTCATTATGGCTTTGTATGAAATCGATTTGTAATATTGTTTATTATCAATACGATTCAACAATTCATCAGCCGTCATTGAAAACACAAAAACGGGAAACAACAAAATGACCGACATAACATTATATAACAGATTCATAATCACCTCTCCAACAGATTAACAACTTCCTTTGAGACCTCCGATTTGACGGGCAAATAGGTAATAAATGTGGATACGATCACCCCCACAAAAAACATACCTACAAGTATCAATATACTAAACTCACCGTACATCCGTGCATTAAACAGTATATCCGAATTTTTAATTATAGCGGAAAAATCCATTCCATGTTTTGCCATGAAATACGATACGAATCCTCCTCCCAATACGCCTAATATACTTCCTACAACACTCATATAAAACGCTTCGCTTATAAACAATTTTTCCACTTCCATATTGCTCATACCAAGGGCTTTAAGTGTACCGATTTCCCTTTTCCTCTCATTAACCACCATCAACATTGTATTTATTATAACCATTGAACCTAAAAATACTATTGCCAAACTTATCAGTTGATAAATTCGAAGAGCAAGATTCATCCATACAAAGAGGGGACCGCTTTTATCTAATGTTACCGCTTTTGCATTTTTGGGAATTATTTTCTCAATATCCTTGGCAACCTTATGGTAGTTTTTATTCGTGAAAACAACTATTTCCGTGACTTTTTTGTTCAATCTGCCCAATGTCTGCACATTTTTGTATGAAGTAAATATAAATCTCGAGTTAAAATAAGGAATATCCATATCAAATATACCTGAAACACGCAGTTTAACGGCATTTAAAGACATAAATCGATCCGCCCCCACAAGGAGAACGGAATCATTTACTTTGATTTTCATCTTTTTCGCAAGTTCTTTGCCAATTATACACGTTTTCCCCTCATTCAAAGGATTCCCCTCTACAGTTGAACGTCTTAACTTTAATAAATTTTCATCGTATTTCATATCGACGCCAAACAATACGGCACTTTCGGATTTTTTTCCGACCCCCAGTAAAATAGGCATTTTTATTCTCCTTGAAACCCCCGCAACACCATCTAATTTCCCGATGCTGTCAGCCAGTGTCTCATTAATTGAATATTTAATCGACAGATACTGCTCTCTTTCGAAAAACATTTTATTTGCAATTCTTACATCTCCGTATTGAAAATTTTTGTAATTTTTAAGATACGTTTCAATCATACCGTTAATTAAACTCAACATAATACAGGCAAACATAACCGCAACAGCGATGGAAATCAAAACAACGATTGTTCTTCCTTTGTTTCTCTTTAAGTTTCTTAAAGCCATCTTCTGAATCATTTTACCCCCTCAATGTTTCCACGGGATTCAGCCGTGACGCCCTTTTTGCAGGGTAATAACTTGCCAATATCGCTACAATAACGCCAAAAATCAGAGCGAATATCATGGGACCTATACTCCATGTGCTTCGAAAAACGGCTTCAATGGGATAACCTATATTCATATTCTCAAATGCCTTCATATTTATACCAATGGTAACAAAGGGAATATTCAAAAGCACCCCGAGCACAATACCTACAACACTGCCCATGAATCCTATTATACCGCCTTCGAATATGAAAAGAAGATTGATTTCACGGGCATCCATCCCGAATGCTTTTAAAGTCCCTATTTCCTTCTGCCTCTCGAACATACCCAAAAGAATCGTATTAAATATTCCGATAACCGCTACAATAATAACCATCATTACAAGAACCGCCGATGATATTTTCTTTGTCTTATTTATGTTTACAAAATCTTGAGAAAGAGCCTCCCATGAAAGAGCCTTGAGTTTATTTGAGTAATCTCTGTCAATATTCTTCATTGCCCTTTTATCACCGGTTCT
>WFRF01000069.1 GCA_015486655.1 Caldifarciminota bacterium
ATTTACGATGTTTCCGTTATGAGCTCCGACAATCTCGCCTTTACAATCATCATGGGGTTGTGCATTTGCTTTGGAAGGCGCACCGAATGTTGCCCATCTGAGCTGTATAATACCCTTATATCCGCCCTTTTCGCCGAATTTGTATTCTTTTGATACCTCTTCGATAGTTCCTTTATCTTTAAATATTTTATATCCTTTATTTTTATCAAAAACGGCTATTCCCGCCGTATCGTATCCTCTGTAACTCAGCCTCTCCCCTGCCTTATTCAATATTCGCCCCAAGTCAGCGTTCCTTTCTTCAAATACTATACCGAAAAAACCACACATATATTTACCTCCAACGGAAGATACTATCATATAATCGGAATGATTTCAATAACAAATCCAACCTATATTTCCTTCCTCTACTCATTGATTTACAGGGAAATTTCTGCTATATTCCTCTCATGATTGTTGTTAACGGTTTGGTTAAAGATTACGGTACAAACAAAATATTCGATCATATTTCTTTTTCCGTTCCAAGTGGGAGGCATATCGGTCTTATCGGGGTAAACGGCTCGGGTAAAACAACTCTTCTAAATATTCTCTCCGGAAATGAATATTTTGACAAAGGAGAAATTACAGGCATTAAAGGTAAAACAATAGGCTATCTGCCGCAAATTCCGGTCTTGCCGAAAAACATATCGGTTTATGACTACCTTTTATCGTGTTTCAAAGATCTCCTTGATTTGAAAAGAAAAATCGATACTGAAAACGATCCCCAAATACAATATCGGTTAAACGAACAATTCGAGCATCTCGGAGGGAAATTAATCGATTCCAAAATCGGTAAAATATGCTATCATCTTAACATTCCCGAAAAACTTAAAAACCAAGACATAAACATATTAAGCGGCGGGGAAAAGAGCAGAGTCCTACTCGCTCATATTCTGCTTAGTGAACCTGACATCATTTTGCTGGATGAGCCTACAAACCATTTGGATATCGAGGGAATTATTTTTCTCGAGAATTTTCTGAAATCTTACAAAGGGACTTTCATTGTTGTAAGCCATGATAGGAAGTTCCTGAACAACTGCGTAGATTATATCTATTACATTGAAAATAGAACCGTAAATATTTACAATGGTAACTACGATAAATTTGAGGTTGAGTACGAACATGAGAAAAAACACCTCGAAAAGATACGAAAACAACAGGAACAATACATCAAAAATACCGAGGAATTCATAAAAAAGAATATCGAGGGACAAAAGACAAAGCAGGCAAAATCCCGCATGAAACAACTTGATAAACTGGAAAAGATTAAATTGCCGAAAAAACACAAATCCCTCTCTTTGAATTGGAATGAAACATTCAGAAGCGGAAATGAAGTTTTGCACATAAAGAATTTATCTTTTTCGTATGATTCCCGAAAAATACTATCCGAAATAAGCCTTACTATTTATTCGGGCCAGAAAATTGCCGTAATCGGGAAAAACGGTGTAGGAAAAACAACCTTTCTAAAACTTATCGCAGAGGAATTAAAACCTTCCTCCGGTGCTATACTTAAAGGGAGCAATATCAGTATGGCTTACTACAGGCAGAAATTCCGCTTTGCAGAGAGTAATGAGCCTCTATTACAGATTTTTCTGAATGATACGGAACATTTCACCGTAGGAGAAGCCCGGTCAAAACTTGCTCTTGCCGGATTCTTTTCGGGAGATATGGAGAAAAGTTGGAATGATTTAAGCGGGGGAGAAAAGGCAAAGTATATGATTTTAAAATTAACCGTAGAAAACCCTAATGTTCTGTTACTTGACGAACCCACCAACCATCTTGATATACAATCGGTAAATTACCTTATAGAAATGTTAAACAACTTTCCCGGAACAATAATATTCACCTCTCACGACAGGACGTTAATAGAGTCGGTAGCTACGGATATTGCCATGATTGAGGACTGTAAAATAAAATTATTCGGTGTTGAAAATATGAACGATATATTTACCGAACTGGCAAATAAACCGCTACGCACTAAAGCTTCCAATGTAAAAAAGCCCGATGTAAAAAAAATGATACGAAGTATTAAAGCTTCCATCAGAAGAATCGAGAGTGAAATAGAGACTATTGAAACAAGAATAGGCGAAATTGATGAGCAATTTGCCAATCCCGTTATTAATTCGGATTATAATAAGTTAAACGAACTCGTAAAAGAAAAAAAACAACTGGAAAAAAATATAAAAAAATTGTACAATAATTATGAATCCGAAATAGAGGAACTATATAAGTATGAATCTTAGATTCTCCTGTGATATGATGCTTTTTGATCTCGTCAGATGGTTACGATTTCTTGGTTATGATACCGAATACTCGAGATATAGACGTAGGGATAAAAACCGTATTTACCTCACTACTAATAAAAAACTCAAAGATGCAATTATACTTGAACATGTCTCGCTGGAAGAGAAACTAATCACACTTGAAAAATATTTTAAGATTATTGAAAATGCAAATCCGTTTTCCAGGTGCTCTGTTTGCAATGTAGTACTAGAAAATGCAGTTAAAGATGATATAGAAAAACTCCCGCCCTTTGTTAAAAGCAACTTCGACACTTTTAAAAAATGCCCGAAATGCGGAAGATTATATTGGAAAGGTTCTCATTATGAAAATATGGTAAAATTTATCAAGGAACTATTCCCAGACCTCTTTAATTTCTGATTCACCCTGTTTTTCACTATGTTTTCCCCCTTTGCTCTTTTTTGAAGATACCTCGATGCCTTCGGACTCTATGTATTCTTTAATGGTTAATCCTCCGAATTTGGATTTTATCTCCTTTGCATAATAATTCGCAATCTGTCCCACGGTAAAAAACGATTTAATAAAAATTTCCTTATCTACTGTATTTATCATATATGCATATGAAAACGATACAATTCCCTCATTGCCTTCATCGTTAAATAGAATATTAAAGGCACCCGTAAGGCTCTGGCTGTTTAATTGCAATAGATATGCAAGCATTTTTGAATCAACGGGAATATTGAATATAAGATTTGAGTAAATGTTTATTATTGTTGTCCCGTCTTCCGAAGCAACTAAATTAATATTGACAATATTTTTATCAAAAAATGTCCCTATCTCACCGTCCTCATGTAAAAAAAGGAATTTCTCCAATTCTTTTTTGCTTTTCCCCTCAGATAATATACCGATTAATTGATTTCGCAGTGAATCGAGACCCTTATCTTTTCCCATTTTCATATTCCAAGGTTATCTTATTGTTTTTTACATTTATAAAAACGTTGGATACTCCCTTTTTAACAAAAGCATTTACCACGGGAAGAGATATATAATCATCAATCATTTTGTTAACCTCCCGCCTACCCCTTTCTTTCTTGTAAGACTCTTCAGCGATATAATTGACCACGCTGTTTGAGTATTTAATTTTTATGTTATACTCTTTGGAAATACGTTCAAGCACAACCTTGATGTTTCTTTTTGCAACCTTTGCCAACTCGTCGGGCTTTAATTTATTAAAAATAATTACATCATCAACTATAGATAACAGTGCATTTGAAATACCGTTCAAAGAATCCAAATAATTAGGTTTTCCTTTTTTATTAATAAACCCTATACTGGCATGTTTCTCCGACAATTGATCGGACGGTATAAATATCACCGTATAATTCGAAAACGAATGTATATTACCGTCACTTCCAGGGAAATTCCCCTTTCCTATTGAATCAACCATGAAATTGACAATTGAGGGGTGTGCAAGATCAATTTTATTAAAAACAATCACGCCTTCATCTTTCCCTTCTCCTCCACGCACTTTTATATTTCGGGAGAGAATATCCAGAAACTTGTCAAAATCCCACGCATCCTGGTATAAATCCATATCAAAATTCAGGAGGTTGAACTTATCTCCGGAAAAATATTTTGCTATGGCTTTTGCAAGTGAGTATTTTCCTGTCCCTACAGGTCCGAGAAAGAGAAAGATACCGTCAGGCCTTTCCGGTTTGACATCCAAACCCAATTTAACCATACGAAGAACACTCATTACCTTTTTTCTCGCCTGATTCTGCCCGGGAATACTTTTCTCAATGTATTTGTCCAGTAAATTCAGTTTTTTTATTCTCTCATATTTATTTTCGTCAAAGCCTATTTTTTTCATTTCGTTGTAAAATTTGTCCATATTCACATTGTATTTATTTAAGAATCCGGCGATTTTTTTATCCTCTATTAGGGCTAAAAATAATTCAGGAGGAGTAACTTTTTTATTTTTATTTTCTCTCGCTATTTTCACGGCTCTTTTTAGTACCGCCTGAATTTCTTTTGTAACAATAATTGTATCCGATTGTTTTGCCTCGCCTATCAAATCTTCCGATTTCAGAGCTTTCTTTATCTTAATTACGGGAACAAAATACTTCAAAAAACTCTTCTCTTCGGCTATAAATGCATATAAAAGGTGATAGAGAGACATTCTCCCGCTATGTTTAACGGCTATCTCTTTTGATATATCAAAAATATTTAGCGACCTTTCCGATAATTCTTTTAATATTTTTTCCTTTCCCATTATATTATCCCCTTAAATAATATATAAAATTTATTCTCTCTGTTATTTAAGTTTATCTCATATCTCGTATTAATGTCAAATCGGTTTTCGACAATCCATAAATCCACCGATGCAGATATTTCCCTTTCCGTATCGTATTTATCTAAGAGTAAATTGAGCCATACTCTCATAAATTCGCCCCTTCCGTTAATAAGATAGTATAGTTGATCAGGTGAATTATTCGTTATTTTCTTCCCCAACTCCCCCGTAACGGAAATGGGACCGAAATTCAGATTTAAGTAACCTCCGTAAAGGTAATTTCCAAATGATTGCCTTAACAGCGTGTCAGCAGTTAAAGTATCATTCAAGCCCGCAAAAATTCCCATTTTTGCAAATCGTCCTATACCATCCGTAAGTGATGCCATTCTGTATAAATAGTAATAATATTTGTGCCCTACGGACAAGCTAACAAGAACTTTGTTGTAAGGCAGAGATATTTTGTAATCAAACTCAACCCCGTCGATCCTGTCGTTGAGAAAATTCTCATTTACAACGGGATAATGTATTGATGGTAATTCCAAAATAGATTTTGATAAGAAATAATCAAACTTCGGTATGAATCTCCCCACATTACATGAAAAGCCCCTGTATTTAAGCTTAAAAAGAGCATCCTTCAAATGGAATGAACCATTGTCAGTTGCTATGTAGGGGAATAGATTCGTTTCATGAAATGTAGCATACTCACCTTGGATAAACAAACTGAAATAATCGGATAATTCATCTGTATATTTTAATCTGAATCTGAAAAGATCAAGGTGTGAACTGTCAATAATAGAGGAAGAAATTTCACTATTGTATCCGGTTTCAACCAAAGCCTTCAAATTCTGATTCTGGAAAGAAAAGAGAAGAACCGGTAACCCGAGAAGCAGGAAAAACAGTCGTTTCATTATCGTATTACGGCTACTTTCTTTATACTGTTGTGAATACCGTCATTTACAATGATATAGTAAACACCGGGTTTCACCTTCTTCCCGTTGCTATCGGTTAAATTCCAGTGTATGGCACTCCGATTATTATCGTATCTCCCCGGCTTCAATTCACCGATTTCCCTGCTGTAAATCTTGTGCCCCGATACATCATATACAAAAAATCGTGCCAATGAAGCCGTTCCCATAACAAATGGAACAATTAGTTCTCCGCTATTTGCGATGGAAACCGGATTAGGGTAAATTCTCCCTATTATATTTGTAAGGTCCGGGTTTATTGTATCCGTTACCGCCTCTCCGGAATTAACATTAGATATCTTCACATAATCGTAAAAACTGTCTGCATCTTCTGCAATTGATGTTATAAATATACCTGAAGGGTAATCCGTATTTTGAGGTTCTGATGTTGTCATTCTCATTGAATCCGGAGATTTGTAATAAATATTTATCCCTGTTATCTGAAATGAATCGATAATGGTACCCGTATAATCAAGCAGTCTTATGTCAGAGGTGTCCTTCAAATAGAACCCCGAATCTACCTTCACATACAGACAATTCAAAGTATCAAGATCATTGTAATGTGAGGCGAGATCGCTCAACTGAGGGACATTGCCGAATATTATGGATTCCTTTTCGGGAATTCTGTTATCGCTACCCAGAGAAATCGTATCATTGTTAATTACAATTCTCCACCCTTTCAGTGACCCCGAACCGAGGTTATACGATTTATACAGATCCGGAATACCCGCACCGATTTCATTATCGGGTGAAGCGATATTGGATGCATAACCTGCAAGGGCATTTTTAACCTGTATTGGCGACCATTTGGGATGTGATTGTAGTAACAGAGCTGCTGCTCCGGTAACCATTGCCGCAGCATATTCCGTTCCGTCGGTTTCAAGGTAAAGGGTATCAACGTCAACGGTAGTATCGGCTGCTCCCGATGAATCGTAAAGTGTAAATGCTTTGGTTGCAGCATAAACCACTCCTTCTCCGAGACTTGCTATGTCCGGTTTTATACGTCCGTCGGCAGTTGGTCCCGCTATGGATATACTTGCAAAGTATTTGTCATCATTATCCGTTGCTCCTACGGTTAAAACGCTGTCACCGTCGGCAGGAGCCATCATGTACCCGGAGTTATACTTATCCCCGATGGGTTGAACAACGAGAATTCCCTTGGATGCCGCGATATCCGCTTCCTTTGTTATTGCGCATGTATTTCCGTCCATCTGAGATTGGGTATACCAGTCATTTACGCCTATACCGCTGTATATGATATCCACTCCTATACTATCCGCCCATTCGCATGCCGCAATCCAGTTATCCTCATCCGTCGTGTCCACAACACCCGCTTTTTTAATTTTTGCCAGTATAAAGTTCGATGCAAAGGCGGGTCCTATAAACTCTCCCGGATAATATCC
>WFRF01000070.1 GCA_015486655.1 Caldifarciminota bacterium
AAATGTCAAGACATGACCATGTTGCTATATTTCTAAAAATATAATAGAATAGGGATATGTTTGGAATATTGGATATAGGGAACAGCAATATACACTTCGCAATCATCTCAAATAATAATATTGTAGATTATTTTATTGTTAATTGTAGCGAAGGTGGTAGGATCTCCGAGATAATGGAAGAGAAAGGTGTTACTCGTATGGTAATTTCCTACGTTTCGAATAAATGTTTTAAAAATATTCCATTTGTTGAAAAAACGGAAAAGATTATTCTTGGTAATGAAGTCAAAAAGAGATTTAAATGGACGTATGATTCAATGGGAATGGACAGAATTGCAAATGTTTATTACATTATAAAAAACAGGGGGAGCGGTATAGTGATTTCGCTGGGAACAATGTTTGTTATTGATGTGATTAAAAAAGGAAAATTTTTAGGAGGATTAATCTTCCCCGGTTATTCTTCGCAAATTGAGTGTGTCAATGCAAAGTCCGATTTTATTAAGTTAACCCCCTATCCCGCAAAGGGCAATGATTTGTTAGCTGTAACTACCGAAGGAGCCGTTAAATCGGGCGTTTATAATATTTTAGTAAATGGCATCACAGAAACAATTGATACTGTTGCCAAAAGATTTAATGTGCATAAAATCGTTGCTACGGGAGGAGAACGTCAAATTTCCGAATATTTAAATGCGGAGTATGATAAATACTTGACAATAAAAGGAATTAAACTTATAGCCGAGGATGTTTATGATTGTAGTTGGAATTGATACATCAACAAAAAACCTGAATATCGGTATCTGCGGAGAGGATTTTTCCATGGGAAAAAGCTATGATACATTCAGGTCAAATGTCGAGAAGATTGACTATTATTTGAATTTGCTTTTAAATGAAGCAGGTATTACCCTCTCCGATATAGACGGATTTGTTGTCACGAACGGTCCCGGTTCTTACAGCGGATTGCGTGTGGGAGCGGCTTTTGTCAAAGGGTGTTGTTTTAGACGGGATATTAAATTTTTGTCCCTGTCAACAGTATATGTCATGGCGTTTCATTACAGGGAGGAGAAAGACAGGATTGCAGTGGTTTATGACATAAAGCATGATAAAGTTGTCTTGATGGATAATGTGGAATTTAAAGAAACGATAGTTAGTAATGACAATATAGACGAGATAGATTGGAATGCGTATAAATTAACAGGCAACGGGATTCCCTATTTAAAAAAGCACATAAGCCTGGACGAATCTAACATTTTACAAAACGGCATACACGAACCTGTTGCCGAAGATGTGGCAAGGGCAGGCTATACAGCTTTGAAAAGCGGGAAAACGGAAGACATTATTTATTTTGAACCGAGATACTTTAAATAATTGACATATGAAGGGGTATTTGATATATTAGGTTGAAACAAATGGAGAAAGATTATGGCTAAAGTAAAATTGGAAAATGTTAAAAAGATATACAACAATACGGTTGTCGCTGCCAGAGATATTAATATTGATGTTGAAGACGGTGAATTCGTAATTCTTGTGGGACCTTCAGGATGCGGGAAAACAACAATATTGAGAATGATAGCCGGCCTTGAGGAGATAACCGAGGGCAATATCTATATTGGTGACAGATTGGTAAATGATTTAATGCCCAAAGATAGAAATGTTGCAATGGTATTTCAGAACTATGCATTGTATCCTCATATGTCTGTCAAGGATAACCTTTCATTCGGTTTGAGAATCAAAAAAGTCGATAAAAAAGAGATTGATGAGAGAATCAACTGGGCTGCAAAAATTCTCGGCATTGAACAGTATCTTAAAAGAAAACCCAAGGAACTTTCAGGAGGACAAAGACAGAGGGTTGCAGTGGGAAGAGCCATTGTCAGAAAACCGGATGTTTTTCTTTTCGATGAACCTTTGAGTAATCTTGACGCCAAAATGAGGGTTGAGATGAGGAGTGAACTCCTTGCACTGCACAACAAACTTAAAGCAACGATGATCTACGTAACACACGATCAAGTGGAAGCGATGACAATGGGCGACAAAATTGTGGTACTGTCTGCAGGGGTCATTCAACAGATATCATCTCCGCTTGAATTATACAGAAATCCGAGAAACAAGTTTGTTGCCGGTTTTATAGGTACTCCTCCCATGAATTTTATTGAGGGAGAAGTTATACGGGAAAACGAAAAATGGTATTTTAAAAACGAATCGTTCAATATTGATGTTTCGTCTGTTGCAAAAGAGATTAAACCGATGAAATGTACATTGGGAATAAGGCCCGAAGACATTATCGATGTTGAAGTCGAATCGCAGGAGAAAATATCAGAGGAAATGAAGAGCAGATTGGATATAGTCGAACCGTTGGGGAATGATGCCATTATACATTTTAAATACGGGGACACCGAGCTTAAAGCCCTTGTAGAACTTTCCGATAAATATACATACAATGCCGAGTTAAAATTCGCATTTGATCTGGAAAAATTGTATCTGTTTGATGATAAAGGTAACAGGATATACTGAGGGGATTATGGTAAAAAAAACAGTAGAGATAAAAAATAAGCTCGGACTACATGCCCGTCCGGCTACGCTTATCGTTAAAACGGCTTCAAAATACAATTCCGAAGTGAATATCAAAAAGGATGATATTATTGTAAACGGCAAGAGTATTATGGGGGTTATGATGCTGGCTGCCGAGCAGGGAAGTCGGATAGAAATAATATGTGAAGGTGATGATGAAAAAGAAGCCCTTGAGGCTGTGTCAAAGATTGTAGAGGATAAATTTTATGAAGAGTAAAGATGCAATTCTCAGAGGAATGCCTATCTCCCCGGGTATAGCAATAAATAAAGTATTTGCTTTTAATAGATACAAGCTTCCGACGAGGATTAACAAAGAAGAGTTAAATGTTGATAAAGAGATGTTGAAACTTCAGAGGGCTTTTGATGAAGCCAAAAAAGATCTTGAAACGATACGAAAACATATAGGCGACATGCTTGGGGATGATTACAGCGCCATTCTCGATGCTCAATTGCTTTTTCTCGAAGATGAAGAACTGCATAAAGCAATATACAAACTTATAGAAGAAAAGAAAATGACTGCGGAAATGGCATTTAGAACCGTCCTTAAAAATTACCTGATAAGCATTGAAAAGCAGACAAACAGCAACTATTTGAGAGAAAGAGCCATGGATTTCAGAGATATAGGAATGAGAGTTGTTGATAAACTCGGTGGGATTCTAACCTCAAACATTAAAGATGCAAAGAATAAGATTGTTGTTGCAAATGATGTGTCGACTACGGAATTGCTTAATTTGGCTCAAGAAGGTATTGTAGGTATTATTCTGGCGAGTGGAGGGCAAACGAGTCATACTTCCATTGTTGCCAAAGCGCTTGAGATTCCCATGGTTATCCAGGTTAAGGGCATAACGGAACTTATAAAATCCGGTATGACTGCCATAATTGACGGGAAGGACGGGATTGTGGTATTAAATCCTTCGGAAAAGACAAAAAGGCAGTTTGAAAAGAAGCATAAGGATTACATCGACGAACTCAATGATTTAAAAGGCATTGTAGATCTTGATGCCATTACCGTTGACGGAGCCAAAATAGACCTTGTGGCGAATATTGAAATGCCTTTGGAAGTGGATATAGCACTTCATAACGGAGCAAAAGGAATAGGGTTGTATCGTACCGAATTTTTATATTTGGAAAAGGGATTTCCCCCCACAATAGAGGAAATGTACAATGATTACAGCTCTGTTGTCAAAAAAATGTCACCGAATTCGGTTATAATCAGAACGATAGATTTGGGGGCAGATAAACTGTTGCATGATATTTACTACGGAAAGGAGCAAAATCCATTCCTCGGTTGGCGCGGTATAAGGATATGCCTTGAAAAAGAATTGATCTTTCGAGAGCAATTAATTGCCATACTAAAGGCTTCTCTGGACGGAGAGGTAAAAATAATGCTACCCATGGTTTCAAACATTGAAGAGGTGATAAAAGCCAAAGAGATTATTGAGGATGTGAAGAAGGAAATTAATTACCCGAAAGACAGATATGTCGATGTGGGTATAATGATTGAGGTCCCTTCTGCTGCCCTTATGAGTGATAAATTGGCGCCTCTTGTGGATTTTTTCTCAATAGGCTCCAATGATCTTACTCAATACACATTAGCCGTTGACAGGGGCAATCAT
Organism: Caldifarciminota bacterium; assembly: GCA_015486655.1. Taxonomy (GTDB): domain Bacteria; phylum Hydrothermota; class 32-111; order QNBC01; family QNBC01; genus QNBC01. The sequence continues at coordinate 4,179 of WFRF01000070.1, forward strand.
AAGGTAAATTACATATATGATTCCCTACACCCCTCTGTGCTCAAGCTGATTCAAATGACTGTTGAGAATGCACACAAGAATAACATCTGGGTAGGTGTTTGCGGTGAAATGGCCGGGGATCCGTATGCAATTCCGATATTACTGGGACTTGGTGTGGATGAACTGAGTATGACCCCGATCAGCATACCTGTTGCCAAGAAAATAATAAGAAATCTTTCCCTGTCAGAGGCAAAGATTCTCGCGAACAAAGCACTGAACCACAGAAACGGGAAAGAGATCCGGACTGATATTGACAAAGAGATAGAAGAGAAATTTATTTCATTGAAGAATATTTTTAACATAGGGAGAATTAACCATGATAATGACAAATGATGAAATATTGAATATTACAAAACGGTTTCCCGAGGATTTTTCGGAGGGCATACAAAGTTCTTCCGAGATGCTTGCTCTATCGCCTGAAACAATATATTACAGCGGAATGGGTGGCTCGGGAATATGCGGAGAGGTGATGAAAGATATTTTTTCATATGATAATATACCGGTTTACACGCATCACAACTACGGATATTTCAAAGGAAAATTCAGGGGAAACGATGTGCATATATTTTCGAGCTATTCGGGTAACACCGAAGAGACGCTGAATGCATTTATCGAAGCCGGTGATTTGAAAAATCGATTTGTCATAAGCTCCGGCGGGAAACTCCTCAATATGGCACAGGAAAACGGGATCGGCGTATTGAAACAGAAAGAGGGCTATCAGCCGAGGTTAATATTTCCCTTTACGTTAGGGCTGATACTTAAATTTTTTGATTACTTTAAAAAGCATGATATTGATGAAAAACAATTGGTGAACGATTTAAAATCTTTGAGGAACGGAAAAGAAACGGTTTTAAAGATTAAAAGTTTAGCCGAAAAATTTAAAGACAAATTTATTGTTATTTACAGTTCATTTAACACTCACGGTGTTGCTCTCAGACTTTCAGCCCAATTTAACGAAAATGCAAAATTATTAAGTCACACGGCTTTTTATCCCGAATGCAACCATAATGAAATCCTTGCTCTAAAACAACTTTCAAAAATGCAGGCAAGCTGTATTTTTATAAAATCGAAATTCGATAATGAGCGTGTAAAGCTGAGGATGAAAATACTGGAAGAGATGATGGGGAAGGAAGGGATTGATATTAATGTTATTGAAATGTCATCCGACTCTGTTTTGGGTGAGATAATGTCGTTTGTATATTTCGGAGATCTCCTTTCCGTATATACTGCTGTTGAAAGAGGCGTGATGGCGGGTGATATAGAGGAGATTGAAAATCTGAAAAAGGAATTGTCGAAAAAATGAAAGTTGTCATACCGGCTGCAGGCAAAGGCACAAGACTAAGACCGCACACATTTAGCAGGCCAAAACCGCTTATACGATTTGCGGGAAAATCAATACTCGAACACATAGTTTCCAATTTAAACGGTTTGGATATTTCCGAATATGTTTTTATCGTCGGATATTTGAAAGAACAGTTTGTTGATTATTTTAACGGAAACATTGACGGTATCAAATTATCATTTGTTGAACAGAAAGAACAAAACGGTCTTGCAGAAGCCGTTTACATCGTAAAAGATCTCTTTCCTAAGGACGAAGATATTTTAATAGTTCTTAGCGACACGCTTTTTGAAGCAAAATTTGATAAAATATTGAAAGAAAATGAATCTTTTGTTTGTGTACACGAGGTTGATAACCCGTCACGATTCGGTATCGTTTATACGGATGGGGACTATGTGACGGATTTGATAGAAAAACCTAAAGATTCAAAATCTAACCTTGCAATTATAGGTATTTATTATTTCAAATCCGCATATGAACTTTTCAGAAGTATAGAATTTGTGTTAAAAAACAATATAAAAACTGCGGGAGAGTTTCAAATTACCGATGCATTGAATTACTACGTAAAAACAGGTAAAAAACTAAAAATACAAAGGGTAAGTAAATGGTATGATTGCGGGAACAGAACAAAATTACTGGACACACAGAAGTATTTTATCGAGCGTTTTAACAAGCATAAAGATTATAAAAACAGTAAAATAATAGAACCGGTGTACATTGATGATTCGGTTGACATTGAAAATTCCATAATAGGTCCGTATGTTTCCATTGAAAAGGGTTCACAAATCAAAAATTCAATTATTAATAATTCAATTATCGGCGGTGGTGCCGAAGTTGAAAATGTGAATCTGAGTTTTTCAATATTGGGTGACGAATCGAAATACATCGGGACACCGGAAAGTATCGATCTCGGGAGCAAATCCGAGATTGTAAAAGGAGGCAATAAATGAGAAAGATGTTTTTAACGTCTGAGTCTGTTACGGAAGGACATCCCGATAAATTATGCGATATTATATCGGACACAATTTTAGATAGATTAATCGAGAAGGATGATGAATCAAGGGTGGCTTGCGAAACAATGACAACAACGGGACTTGTCTTTGTAGCAGGTGAAATCACAACGAGTGATTATGTGAATATACCATCCCTTGTAAGAAGGGTCGTTCATGACGTAGGTTATACGGACCCGAGTTACGGTTTTGATTTTCAGACATGTGCCGTTGTTACGTCGATTCAAGAACAATCCCAAGATATAGCTATGGGTGTAAATATAGGGGGTGCCGGTGATCAGGGAATGATGTTCGGTTATGCATGTAATGAGACGGAAGAATTGATGCCCATGCCGATAATGATGGCACATAAACTTGCACATAAATTGGCGGATGTGAGAAAATCTTCGCAATTACCATACTTGAGACCTGACGGGAAAACGCAGGTTACCGTTGAATATGACGATGGTAAACCGAAAAGAATCGATGCAATTATTGTATCCGCACAACATGACCCGAACGTGAAAGAGGGAGATGTAAAGCACGACATTATAGAGAATGTTATTAAGACAACGATTCCGGAGAATTTGATTGATAAACAGACCAAATTGTATGTCAACCCTACGGGAAGATTTGTCATCGGTGGACCAATGGCGGATACGGGGCTTACAGGAAGAAAAATTATCATTGATACATACGGTGGACTGGCGCGACACGGTGGTGGTGCATTTTCGGGAAAGGATCCTACGAAAGTTGACAGATCCGCGGCTTATGCCGCAAGATATGCCGCTAAAAATATCGTAGCTTCGGGAATTGCCGAGAAACTTGAGATTCAACTTTCTTATGCAATAGGCGTTGCCGATCCTATTTCTATTGCAGTGAACAGTTACGGTACGGGAAAAATCGAAGATAATAAGATTTCAAAGATAGTGAGAAGTCTGTTTGATTTTACACCTAACGGTATAATTAAAATGCTCGATTTACGAAAACCGATTTATAGGCATACGGCTTGTTACGGACACTTTGGAAGGACGGAAAAGGGTTTTACATGGGAAAGAACGGATATGATAGATAAAATATTACAGGAAGCGGGGAAATGACTAAGTATAAAATTAGAGATATATCACTGTCACAAAAGGGAATGGAGCGGATCGAGTGGGCAGGAAGAAATATGCCCGTTTTAAAAATGTTGAGAAACAGATATGAAAAATCGAAACCGCTTTCGGGAAAGAGAATCGCCGCATGTCTTCATGTCACTACAGAAACGGCTAACCTTATGCTTCTATTAAAAAGTGCGGGAGCCGAGGTAGCATTGTGTGCATCAAATCCTCTTTCAACTCAGGATGATACAGCCGCTGCACTGGTGCATGAATATGATATTCCCGTATTTGCCTGGCATGGAGCTACGCGAGATGAGTACTACGATCATATACTGTCGGCTCTTGAAATCGAACCTCACATTACAATGGATGACGGTGCGGATCTTGTTTCCACAATACATAAAGAGAGAAGAGGATTGCTCGAGAATATTATAGGAGGAAGTGAAGAAACGACAACAGGTGTAATAAGGTTAAAATCGATGGCAAAGGACAAAGCACTAAGGTATCCCGTTATAGCTGTTAACGACTCAATGACCAAGCACTTCTTCGATAACAGGTACGGCACGGGGCAGAGTACCATTGACGGAATATTAAGGGCAACGAATTTCCTGATAGCAGGTTCTGTTTTTACCGTCGCAGGTTACGGTTGGTGCGGAAAAGGAATAGCAAAAAGAGCTGACGGTATGGGGGCAAATGTTATCGTTTGCGAAGTCGATCCCGTTAAAGCCCTTGAAGCGAGAATGGACGGTTTTCGCGTTATGCCTATTACCGATGCGGCAAAGGAATCGGATATAATTGTTACGGCCACCGGAGATATTAATGTCGTATCGGAGGATGTCGTTAAAAGTGCCAAGGACGGTATCATCATAGCAAACTCAGGACATTTTAATGTTGAGATTAATGTTGAATATCTTGAAAACCACTGCAATAATAAGCGTTTAATAAGAAATCAAATTACAGAGTACACTATATTGGGGAAAAAGGTGTTCTTACTTGCCGAAGGAAGACTTGTCAATCTTTCGGCAGCCGAAGGACATCCCGCCATGGTTATGGACATGAGTTTTGCCAATCAATTTTATGCGGCAAAATATCTTATGGAAAAGGGGAATACATTAAATAACGATGTTTATGTGTTACCTGAAGATATAGACATGGCAGTTGCTTCCGATAAACTTGAAACGCTGGGAATCAAGATAGACAGATTGACCGATGAGCAAAAAAAATATTTGGATTCCTGGGAAATCGGAACTTAAAACAGGAATGTTAAACATCGTTAAATTCTCCTTGACATTAACGGGATTTTTAGTTATTAATAATGGCAATGCTGGTATAGCTCAGCTGGTAGAGCAACGCATTCGTAATGCGTAGGTCAGCGGTTCGAGTCCGCTTACCAGCTTTTTACTTTAAAGGAATATTATGAAAAATTTGGTTTCCAGTGTATCGGGCTTGAGGGGTATAGTAGGTCCCGGGATTAATGTTGAAATAATTGTAAAATATGCTTCCGCTTTCGGTATATTCGTCGGAGGCGGTAAAATAGTAATCGGGAGAGATTCAAGGCCAACTGGAGAAATGTTAACATCGGCTCTTATTGCGGCTCTGGAAGGTGTCGGATGTGACGTTACCGATCTAGGGATTGTTCCTACTCCCACAGTCTTATTGAATGTTAGGATGTTAGATGCAAACGGAGGGATTATTGTTACTGCGAGTCATAATCCCATAGAGTGGAATGCACTGAAATTTGTGTCTAAAAAAGGAATATTTCTTAACAAATCGGAAACGGAAGAATTTCATAATTTGCTGAATAGAGAAAATAAATGGGTCACCTGGGATAAAATCGGCTCGTATACGAAAGATGAGGGAGGGGTTAAAAGGCATATTGAAGCAATTTTTAATGATCCTCTTATTCTTAAGGATAAAATATCAAAGCATAACTTCAGAGTTGTTATGGATACTGTAAACGGCGGCGGTTATAGTGCTGACAATAGAATTTTAAAAGAACTCGGTTGTGAAGTAATCTCTATTAATAATACCCCTTCAGGAGTTTTCCCGAGGGGACCGGAACCGGTACCCGCTAATCTTAAGATGTTAAGTGAAGCCGTTATTGAAAACAATGCCGATATAGGTTTTGCAGTTGATCCTGATGCGGACAGATTAGCCGTTGTTGATGAGAAGGGCAAACCTCTCGGAGAAGAGTACACTTTGCCCATTGCATGTTATCACGTATTGGAGAAAAGGAAAGGGGCTGTTGTTACAAATTATTCCACGAGCAGTATGATGGATTATGTGGCAAATAAATTCGGAGTCCCAATCTATCGTACCCCTGTAGGGGAGGCAAATGTTGTGGAAGGGATATACAGGTACAATGCGGTGATAGGAGGAGAGGGGAACGGCGGTGTTATATATCCGGCTGTTAACCCCACAAGAGACTCTCTTACGGGTATTGCCATTGTCCTTTCATTTTTTGCCGATAAAAATATAAAAGTGAGTGAAATTAAAGAGCTTATACCGGAAAGAGTCATATATAAAACAAAGATTCCGGCTGAAAGCATTAATTTAAAAAATGCAATTAACAAGCTAAAGGAATCGTTCAAAGAATTCACCATAAGTGAAGAGGATGGGTTGAAAATTATAACGGATAAGAACTGGGTTCATATAAGAAAATCCGGTACGGAGCCAATAGTCAGGATAATGACCGAAGGAAAAGACGAAAATGACGCCATAGGGTTTTACAATGAGATTTACAAAATCATTTCGGAGGCATAATGTGTGGTATTGTTGCGTATTTAGGTGAAAATAATGCGATTCCTTTGCTTATTGACGGGCTAAAAAGGCTTGAATACCGTGGGTATGACTCTGCAGGCATAGCATTTATAGATAAAGATAAAAAACTTGCTACAATAAAAAGAAAAGGGAAAATAAAAAATCTTGAGAAAGAAATTAAAGAAGATATGTTTTCAAACATAGGGATTGCTCATACGCGATGGGCAACACACGGGGAACCCAATGATGTTAATGCTCATCCTCATACGGATTGTAAAGGAGAAATTGCCGTAGTACATAACGGAATCATTGAGAATTTCAGGGCAATAAAAGATTTTTTAATAAAAAAGGGACATAAGATAAAAACGGATACCGATACGGAAGTAATAGCCCACCTCATTGAGGATAACTACAGGGGAGACCTGCTGAATGCAACCAGAATGGCTTTGAACATTGTTGAGGGGACGTACGGTATTGCAGTGATATCTTCAAAGGAACCGGATAAAATTATTATTGCAAGAAACGGAAGCCCTATTGCTATTGCTCAAAATGACGGTAACTACTATGCTGCAAGCGATGCTTCTGCAATAATAGGTAAATCGGAATCACTCTACTATCTTAAAGACAAAGAAATATGCGTAATGTCAAGAGAAGGCTTAAATATTACAACTCTGGACAATATTCCCGTCACACCTGAATTCCAAAAAATCGAATTTGATCTGTCGCAGATAGAAAAGGGAGGATTTCCCCACTTTATGTTAAAGGAGATATACGAGCAACCGGAAGTAATTATGAATACCATAAGGGGGAGAATAGATGTTGAGAACGGAGATGTCCGCTTAAACGGCTTAAAGGATTATAAAGAATGGTTCGGAAAAGATGTTAACAGAATAATTTTTACGGCATGCGGCACATCCTGGCATGCATCTCTTATTGCCGAATATCTTATAGAAAAATTAGCCGGAATTCCGGTTGAAGTTGAATACGCTTCGGAGTTTAGATATAGGAATCCCATAATTGACAGAAATACAGCTGTTTTTGTTATTACACAGTCGGGGGAAACTGCTGATACACTTGCGGCTTTGAGGGAGGCGAAAAAGAAAGGTGCCAATGTGTTCGGAATCTGTAATGTGGTGGGAAGCACCATTGCACGAGAGACGGATGCTGGTATATATGTTCATGCGGGACCGGAAATCGGTGTTGCTTCCACAAAAGCATTTACCGCTCAGATTATCGGGGCACTGTTAATTGCTCTATATCTCGGCAGAATGAGAAAGCTCGGTTATGAAGAGGGTAAGACGATTCTTGAAAACCTTTTAAAATTACCGGAACAAATCCAAACCCTTTTAAAGGAACATGATAAAATTGAGAAGATTGCGGATAATTTCAGGAACAGTAAAAATTTCTTGTACCTTGGAAGAGGACTAAACTTCCCCATAGCACTTGAAGGGGCATTAAAAATGAAAGAGATATCTTATATTCATGCGGAAGGATATCCAGCCGCAGAGATGAAACACGGTCCCATTGCACTTATTGACGAGAATATGCCGGTAGTTTTTGTGGCAACCAAAGACAGTATCTACGACAAGGTAATAAATAACATTGAAGAGGTAAAAGCGCGGAGGGGAAAAGTTATCGCCATAGCAACGGAAGGGGATGAAGATATACGGAAAGTAGCGGATTTTGTGGTATATGTCCCAAAAACCATTGATGTTCTGGTTCCCATATTAACTGTTATACCTTTACAGCTGATGGCATATTATCTGGCTGTATATAATGGATGTAATGTTGATCAACCGAGAAATCTTGCTAAAAGTGTTACTGTTGAGTAACCTGGTGACATTTTCGTTATTCGGAGACAACTACAGAACGATTTACAATAATTTTATACTTCAAAAGGCGAGATTTCAGAACAGCATAGGTGACTACTCTTTCAATGAATATGTGGACGGATATAATTTTACCAAGAAAAATTTTGTAGTACACGGGAAAAACAGTATCAGAATCAAAACCATCAGAGATAAAGACACGATTAATTATATCAGAAGGGGAAACAAATCTTTTATATTAACTGACGGTAAAACAATACCCATAAAAAATCGTGTTATGCATTGGACGGATATACAGTTGCCGGAAAATGGAAGAATAGTAGGTGAAACCAGAATTTTCAACGTGCAATGCTACCATGTCGTTTCAGACAATATGGAATTATGGATAGATAAAACAGACAATATCCCCGTAATGATAGTGTACAACGGAAAAGTTAAAGTAAAAGTGATTATTTCAAGTTATGTGGAAATCAATAGGGGGTTGTTTTTCCCTATTGAATGCACTATTTTTGTGAATGATGTTTTTTTTAGCAGAGATTCCATATGGAATTTTAAATATACAGGAGGTTGATATGAAAAAGAGAATCATTGCATTGGTATTACTGATTATTTCCGTCGCGGTTTTGCTTATCGGGGTAAAGTACGGGCAGATACAGGAATCGGCAAATAAGGGTAATTTAATCTGTCTGGATTGTATCGGAATTGCTTAGGGGGAAAAATGAAGAGGTTTTTTAAAGCGAGGAATTTTCCTAAAATTAGAAGGTTATCTCAGATATTTTCTTTTTTTCTCATAGACGGTTATTGGGGCGTAATTAAAAACCCGACATTTTACCAGGGACCGCTTAAAGGAATTACTCTACCGGTATTGAATTGTTATTCTTGCCCACTTGCTTATACATCATGTCCCATAGGTTTGCTGCAACATTTTCTTGAACTAAGACTCATTCCGTACTATGTTCTCGGAGTGGCTTCATCTATCGGTGCGATATTCGGCAGAGCAACATGCGGGTGGGTCTGTCCATTTGGTCTTTTGCAGGATTTGACATATAAAATTCCTACAAAAAAATTCAGAATCCCCCATTTCCTGTATTATATGAAATATATATTTTTGTTAATCACCATTGTTCTTGCGGCATGGCTGGTTTCTCCCGTTTTTTGTAAATACTTCTGTCCTGCCGGCACCTTTGAGGCGGGGATACCGCAAATATTATGGACACCGGAATATAAACAACTGCTTACATGGGTATTCTGGACAAAACTCAGTATTATGTTTATGTTTTTATTTCTCTTTATATTCACAAAGAGACCATTCTGTACAACGAGTTGCCCCATGGGAGCAATTTTAGGACCTTTTAATAAAGTTAGTTTGTTACAGATGAATGTTGATTCGTATAAATGTGTGGAATGTGATCTTTGCAGAACCGTTTGTCCGATGGATATTTCAATATGGAAAAATCCTACGGATATGGATTGTATAAGATGCGGGAAGTGTGTCGCAGCTTGCCCCACAAGCGCCATAACAATGTCATTTAAAAATGTTAAGGATAGTAATAAAGTAGAGACAAAACCTATTTTAAATGAGAAGATTTAAGAATGTTTTTTATTCTTCTCAAACGTTCTTTTAGTGTTTTTTCAAAACCGTTGTTGCTCGGTTCATAGAGCTCAGTCGATTTGATTATTTCGGGCATGTAATCCTGTTTGATTATGTGCCCGTTGTAATTATGGGGATATTTATACAGAGGATTCCCGTTCTTAAAATTAATTAGATGCTTTGGAACGTTCTCATCGGGATACTGTTTTGTAAGTTCTTTTGCTTTCTTTATAGCCGTTGCAACGGAATTACTTTTCGGGGAAAGAGCCAGGTAAGTAACGGCATGGGCAAGGAAATATTCACCTTCGGGAAACCCTACCTTTTCAAAACCGTACATCAGGGAGGATACCAACTGAACGGCATTTGGGTCCGCATTCCCTATATCTTCGGAGGCAAGAACCAGTAATCTCCTGAATATAAAAACAGGGTCTTCACCGTAATTTATAAGTCGGAACAGCCAATAAAGCGAAGCATCCACATCGCTTCCTCTTATGCTTTTTATAAGAGCACTTATGGTGTTGTAATGTTTGTTGCCCTTTTTGTTGTAATAAGGAACAACATTCTCCAGGATTTTATCAATATTTTCTATTGAGGGATTCTCAAGAACATACTCGAGATAAGATATTCCAAGCCTTGCATCTCCGTTGGCGTTGGCAGCTATCTTTCTTAAAACGGTTTCATCGATATTTTTTGCCATTCTTTTTGTTATATTTAAAAGAATTTTATAAAGCTCATTGTTGCTTAACGGTAAAAATCTGTAAAGTTTTATGCGAGATATAAGTGCATTGTTAAGCGCATATGACGGATTTTCAGTTGTAGTCCCGACTAAAATCACTGCACCGTTTTCAATATATGGTAAGAATGCATCTTGTTGGATTTTATTGAACCTGTGGATTTCATCCATAAAAATAATTGTTTGAAGTCCCGTAGTTTGAAAATTCTCGAAAGAGGATTTCAGTAAAGGCTTCAACTCCTGAAGGTTTGATATTGTAGCATTCAGATGATAATATTTGAGTTTTGTTCTGTATTTTATAATCCTAACAATTGATGTTTTTCCCGTGCCGGGAGGACCGTAAAGTATAAATGAGAAAAGCCGGTCGTTTAGAATAGC
>WFRF01000071.1 GCA_015486655.1 Caldifarciminota bacterium
GGGATCGGAGCCAAACCAAATTCGGAGTGTGTGAATAAATGTGGTCTTGATATTGGCAGAGGCGGAGGAATTTGGGTGAATGATTATATGAGAACTTCCGATGAAAATATTTTTGCCGTTGGTGATTGTGCCGAGAAAAGAGATTTCTTTACAAGGGAACATGCCCCGGTTATGCTTGCGTCGACAGCTACTGCGGAAGCGAGGATTGCAGGAGCAAATCTTTACAGTATAAAAGCAGTAAGGATTAACCACGGTACTATTGCCGCTTTTTCCACATATGTTAACGGACTTGCTCTGGGATCGGCAGGTCTGACGGAAAGAACTGCTAAAAAAGCAGGTTTTGACATACTCACGGGAATAGCGGAAGCTCCGGACAGGCATCCTGGAAAAATGCCGGGAGTATCTAAAATAAATGTTAAGTTAATATTTAGCAAAAAATCAAAGATACTGCTTGGAGGTCAGGTTAGCGGAGGAAGTTCGGTAGGTGAGATGATAAATGTAATTGCCACCGCAATACAGAAAAGACTAACTGCCAATGAAATTGCAACGCTTCAAATAGCAACACATCCTAAGTTGACATCTGCACCTACAGTATACCCCATTGTAATTGCCGCTCAAAACGTGGAAAAGATATAGGGTGCTATAAATGATATGGAAGCGGGCGCTATTTTCGCCCGCTTTTTTTATAAAAAACAGGTCAAATCTATTTATAATGAGTTGTATAAGCATACTTAGTATTTTTGTACATTGAAATTTATAGAGATATAGCGTGTAACATCCCTGCAGATAAGGACACTATAAACGATTTTGTTTACAATCGGTCATTCCGGACTTTATCCGAAATCTCATTAATACCTTGAATTTTATTCAAGGTTACATTACTAAATTCCCCTCTGCAGAGGGGTACTGCGAAGCAGAGGGGTGTTCAAATATAAGTAGGAAGTAAGAAGTTAGAACTAAGAAGTGAAAAGTGGGAACTAAGAACTGAGAACTGAGAAATAAGAAGTTGGAACTAAGAAGTGAAAAGTAGGAACTGAGAAGTTAAATCGGAAGTGATTTTATTAAATTCTCCTCGGTACAAAACCCCTCAGTCCGGTAAAACCGGACAGCTCCCCTTAAAGTGGAGCAGCTTTTTTTAGAAATAATCGAGAATTGAGAAATGAAAGGTTAAATATGTAATTAAGCATCACTACTTTCTATCTCTACCTCTCCAAGAGGATATTGTTTCTTATTCACTCGCTTCTCCTTTACCACTTCCTTTATTCCCATTAGGTGGTTAATATGTTTACACCTATCTACTTGTGATATCATTTATCCTCTTGACAAAGCCGTTAAAAGTTAATAAATTCCCCATGGAGGTAAATATGGTAGATAGAAACAAAGTTATCGAGGCACTATCAACGGTATACGATCCTGAAGTGGGTATTGATATTGTAAATTTGGGACTTGTGTATAATATTGATATAAAAGAGGATGTTGTCGTTGTAACAATGACATTGACAGTTCCGGGATGCCCTCTTGCTACAACGATTACACAGGATGCAAAAGATGCCGTGAGCAAAGTAGACGGAGTGAGAGAAGCGGTTGTAAATTTGACATTTGATCCGCCATGGAGTGTCGAAATGCTTTCCGATGCGGCTAAAGAAAGGCTTGGATACAAATAAAAAAGGCGGCTAAGCCGCCTCTTTTATTTTATAATAATAAGTTTTTTCCTAAATTGTTTTTTATCTGACTTTAAATTCAAGAAAAATACCCCGTTTCTGTTTAGTATTATATTCTTTCTTCCACGGAAATATCCCTGTTTGATTTTCCTGCCGCTGATATCCGATATTACATATTTCACATTCCCTGTCGATTTTAATGATATTCCGCTTCTAATGTATTTAAGCTCTATATCTGAAAAGGAAGTATTACTGCTTTTAACTCCCTCAGTACCGGTATGAAAGTATTTTACGGATGAGAAATTACCTTTTGAATTACCGTCATAGGCAAAAACTCTCCAATAGTAATCGGTATTTGCATTGAGGGAAGAGACGGTTACAGATGTCGTATCCGTTCCTTCATTGATATAAGGAGATTCGTAAATGGTATCGGTCAACAGAGAATCACCATATACAAAGAATTTGTAGGTCAATGGATCATTTTCCGGATCAGTGGCGTTTAAACATTTTAGTGTCACGCTACCGTTTAGCGAATCATTATCCGGCGAGACGGCTGTGGGAGCTGAGGGGGATTGGTTTGAAGGTGTTGTGAATCCTGTGATAAGAACATCATCGAGATACCAACCGTCTTCAGTCACATAAGAATCGGAAGTCAAGCGGAATCGTATTGAGACGGATGAAGTATCGTAATCATCAAGTGAGTAGTTAACTTTGGAAAACGAATTTTCGCTGCCGGTGAATGTCCCCAGAGTTTGCCAGTTATCATTGCCTTTCTTTATTTCAACATGACCGTAATCATATCCGCTTTCAATGGCATACTTGTGGTAAAATGACATATTGAGGTTATCTATACCTGACAGGTCAAGATTATCCAGAGTTGCGGAAACATCGGCATAATTCGAATAATTCCCGCCGGGAGAATCCGTTAAACTATGTGAAGGAGAGTGAGATGATGATGTTGTGAGAGCCCATGGCGAATCGAGATTCCAGCCGGATGTCCCCGATTCGAAATCCCAATAGTATAACGTGTCCGGTGTTCCAACGGCAAAATTGTGGGATGTTACTATCTCCGTCCCGTTAAAGTATGTTACAAAATCCATTTTTATTACATGACCCAAAGGGCAATCATTGGCAACGTAAAAGCGCAGGTCGGTTGAATTATATTCAATGCCGATGGGTCCTATTGTTCCGTATGAGGCCGTGGGAGATGATATTGCAACATACGGGTCGTTACTCTCAAGCTTTAAGGAAACGTTTGTGGCATTGCCGGCAATACCCGCGTTTCTCAAAAATGCAAGAACCGAATATGTTTGCCCCGGA
>WFRF01000072.1 GCA_015486655.1 Caldifarciminota bacterium
AGGGTTATGTTAAAAATGCGGATATAGTTTTTGCAGCCATTGGAAAAGCAGGCTATTTCAAAGCCTCGAATTTTAAGGAAGGTGCGGTTTATGTTGACATAGGAATAAATGTCGTAAAGAGAGATGATAAACGTGTGATTGTGGGAGATGTCGAACCGGACAGAGTTGACCATCTCTTTGCATATACTCCTGTTCCTGGCGGTGTGGGTGCTGTAACAAATGCAATTTTACTGAGAAATTATGTCGAATCAAAACGAAGAAAAAATTCTCTCGGTTAGTGAAATTAACCGAATTGTTAAGGATATTATAGAGGAAAGTATTCCTCCGGTTTGGGTAGTAGGGGAAATATCCAATTATAAAGCACATGTGTCGGGGCACATATATTTTTCCCTTAAAGATGAAAATGCCCAGATTTCCTGTATAATGTTTAAAAGTTATGCGAAAAATATGCCGGCTAATATGGGAAATGGCATAAAAGTCAGAGTCTTCGGTGAAATAGGCGTGTACGAGAGGGGCGGAGTTTATCAAATTTATGTGAAAGAGGTAAGGGAAGAGGGAAAAGGTGAGTTGCAAATCGCATTTGAGAAGATGAAACGCAAGCTGTTTGATGAGGGGTTGTTTGCAGAAGAGCATAAATTACCCGTCCCGCAATTCCCCATGAAAATCGGTGTTATTACCGCCGTTCAGGCGGCGGCATTGAGAGATATTTTGAATGTCTTTTCAAGAAGAGCCCCCTTTATCAAAATAATTTTACGAAGAGCACAGGTCCAGGGCGACCAGGCTAAGTACGATATAGTAAAAGCCATAGAGGATTTTAACGATTACGGAGAAGTCGATGTGATTATACTTGCGAGAGGCGGGGGTTCCATAGAGGATCTTTGGGCGTTTAACGAGGAGATTGTTGCAAGAGCGATATATAAATCGAAGATACCGATTATTACAGGTGTCGGACATGAGATAGATTTTACGATTGCGGATTTTGTCGCGGATTTGAGAGCCCCAACGCCCTCGGCGGCGGCTGAAGTTGCCATTAAGAGTAAAACGGAAATAGAGAATGAATTATTCAATTACAAAAAAATAATCGGCAATTCATTCACGGGGATATTGAATAATTACAACGGAAAATTGTCTTTTTTCAAGGAGAGCTATGCACTGAGGAAGTTTGTGGATATAATAAGGCAGAGAAGAATTGATTTGGACAGATACGGCGATTTGATTAGAAAATCGGTTTTGCGACTTCTCAACAACAGATCAAAAGAACTTTTGTATCTCTCGAAAAGGGTGGAGAATAACAACTACAAAAACATACTTAAAAAGGGATTTGTAATTGCCCGAAGAGACGGGAATGTCATAAAACTGAGGAGGGATGTTAACCTGTATGACAGGTTGATTTTAGAATTCTATGATGGTAAAATAAGGGGCATTGTCGATAAGAAGATAAAGGAGTGATAATGGATAAAGAAAAGTCATTCGAAGAGGCGATTAAGGAACTTGAAGAAATCACGGAAAAAATGGAAAAGGGAGAAATCCCTTTGGACGAGTCCATTGAGTTGTATAAAAAGGCGAAGACATTGATTAAATTTTGCGAGGATAAGTTAAGCAATGTGGAGAAGACAATTAAAGAATTAACGAGGGATGAAGACGGAAATTTTCATATTAAAGAAATAGAGGAGTTAGGTGGAGAAACAGATTAATTCTGCTGTAAATAAAATAATTAAAGAGTTGAAAATTGACCGCCGTTTATCGGAAGCTATTTTATATGCCGTAAACAGCGGGGGGAAAAGGGTAAGACCGAAAATTGCCTGCTTTGTTTACGAGGCGAAAACGGGGAATGTATCCGGGGATATCTTACGCATGGCATCTGCCATAGAAATTATACATACTGCAAGTCTCATACATGATGACCTCCCGGGTATAGATAATGATGATTTCAGAAGAAATAATCCGACATTGCACAATAAATACGATGAAGCTACAGCAATATTGGCGGGAGACTTGCTTTTCACAAAAGGACTTGAAATTCTGTCCGAGAATGAGCGATTGAAAAAAGTAGCAGCCGACGCTCTTGAATCCCTCATTAACGGTGAATTTCTCGATGTGGAATATGAAAAGAGAGATATAGAATTCCATCAGTGGATGAATATGGTTAAAGGTAAAACGGGGGCACTCATAAAACTTTCATTTGAGACGGGAGCAATTCTTGCTGATTATACGGCATCCGAGACTGAAAAACTCGGTAAAGCCGGAGAGATGATCGGGATTGCATTCCAGATGACAGACGATCTGTTGGATGTTGTAGGCGACGAAAAAGAGGTCGGAAAGAAATTAAAAAAGGATTCGGCAGAAGGTAAATGTACTGCTCTTAATTTTTTCACAATTGAAAAATTGAAGATACAAACGGAAGATTATTTTAAAAATGCGATAAGTATTATTGAAGATATGAACTATGATTTCAATGGTTTGATCAAGTTTTTAAATGCTTTAAAAGAGAGGACGAAATGACAATTCCGGTGGGAATAAAAATTATTTTAGTGGCGTTATTTTCCGGTTTGGTAGCTCAGTTTGCCAAGTTCATTTCCCATTTGATTATGTATCATAAAATTGATTTTGTTAAACTATATCAAACAGGAGGGATGCCCAGCGCCCACTCAGCAGGTGTCATGGCACTTTCGACAATGGTCGGGGTTTATAAGGGATTCGGTTCCATTTTATTTGCCATAACACTCTATTTTTCTCTAATTGTAATGTACGATGCTGCAGGTATCAGGAGATCGGCGGGGCAGCAGGCAAGGGTTTTAAATCTCATTATAGAACGGAGAGAGATTAAAGATGTAAGCAAATTAATGGAGCAGTTAGGGCATACGCCTTTTGAGGTTTTAATGGGAACGATATTGGGAATTTTAATGGCCGGTGTGTTTTTATGATAATTGAGAAAATAAATAGTCCCAAAGATTTAAAATCTTTATCCATAGAGGAATTGAAAATACTAGCGGGAGAGATTAGAAGTTATATCATTGAAGTTGTTTCGGGAACAGGAGGACATCTGGCTCCCAGTCTCGGAACCGTGGAGCTGACACTTGCACTTCATTATGTCTTTGACACTCCCGATGACAAAATTATCTTTGATGTGGGACATCAGGCATACACACATAAAATAATCACGGGGAGAAGAGAGGCGTTTAAAAACTTAAGAAAATACAAGGGGTTGAGCGGTTTTACAAACCGTAACGAAAGTGAGTATGATCCGTTCGGTGCAGGGCATGTGGGTACTGCGGTTTCATCGGCATTGGGTTTTGCTGTTTCCAGGGATATAAAAGGGGAAAAAAGAAAGGTGATCGCCATAGTAGGAGATGGCGGCTTAACAGCAGGAATAAGCTATGAGGGATTGAATAATGCAGGATTTTTGAATAGGGATTTCATAGTCGTTTTGAATGATAATAAGATGTCCATTGATAAAAATATAGGCGGTATAGCACGTTATTTGGCTCGGATAACCGCATCGAAAGAGTACTATTCGTTTAAGAGCGGTATTTGGAACTTTGTGGACAAAGTAACAAACCATAATGAAAAGGTTATAAAATTTATAAAGAGAGCAAAGGAAAGCGTAAAAAATCTATTTATCGAATCCCACACAATATTTTTCGAGGAGTTCGGATTCCACTACATGGGCCCTTACAACGGGCATAATTTGGAAGAATTAATTGATGTTTTCAGACTTGTTAAAAACTTGAAGGTACCTGTATTCATTCATGTTATTACGGAGAAGGGAAAGGGATACAAAAAAGCCGAGGAGAACCCGACGTTATTCCATGGTTTGGGTCCTTTTAACATAGAAAGCGGAAAAATGGACAAACCTGAGAACAGTCGTCCGAAATATACGGCGGTTTTCGCCGAGAAAATGTTAGACATAGGCAATAAACACGATGATGTTATCGCCATAACGGCTGCGATGCCTCAGGGGACGGGGCTTGTAAAGTTCAGAGAACAATTTCCGGACAGATTCTTTGATGTAGGTATAGCTGAGCAACATGCCGTAACATTTGCAGGAGGGGTTGCCGCTGATGGGATGCATCCCTTTGTAGCCATATATTCCACGTTCTTACAACGTGCTTTCGATTCCGTTATTCATGATATAGCTTTGCAGAATTTACCCGTGGTTTTTTGCATAGACAGAGCGGGTGTCGTGGGAGAAGACGGACCTACTCATCACGGGACATTTGATATTGCGTATTTGCGTATTATTCCCAACATTGCTCTTTTGGCTCCCAAGGACGCAAAGGAGTTTGAGGACATGCTTGATTTTGCCGCCAATTATTACGAAGGTCCCATTGCAATAAGATATCCCCGTGATGTGATTCCCGAACCGTACGATACGGAGAATAAGATAAGTTTAGGAAAGGCAGAATGGATTATAAATGAGAAGAATGATACGGTTGTGTTAGCTCTCGGAAGCGGAAACATGATAGCCCGGGAACTGAGAAATAAAAACTCCGTTAAATTTGATATGGTTAATTTACGCTTTGCAAAGCCGTTGGATAAAAAATTAATTACAGATATTGCAAAAAAATATAAAAACGTTATAGTTATTGAAGAGGGAAATGTTATGGGAGGTATCGGAGAAGAGATATTGAAAATATTATACGATGGCGGTTTTATAGGGCATTTTGCAATTATGGGATTTGACGATGTGTTCATAACCTACGGTAGCAGAAAGATATTATTGAATATCTCGGGTTTTTCCACCGATAAATTATTGAAAACAATAGATGAATTGAGAGGTAATAAATGATAAAACTGATAAACAAAATTTTCGGCTCGAAAAATGACAGGGAATTAAAAAGATATTGGCAGGTAGTCCCCCTTATAAATGAGGAATATGAAAAACTTAAAAATCTGAGTGATGAGGAAATAAAACATAAAACGGTAGAATTTAAAGAAAGATTAGCCAACGGAGAAACGCTCGATGATCTTATGATAGAGGCATTTGCCGTTGTTAAGGATGTTTGCAGAAGACTTGTGGGTAAAAAATGGACGGTTATGGGACATGAAACGGAATGGAATATGATTCCGTTTGATGTACAACTAATCGGTGCTATGGTTTTGCACGAAGGAAAAATTGCCGAAATGGCAACCGGCGAAGGGAAAACACTCGTTGCCACAATGCCTCTTTATCTGAATGCTTTAAGCGGAAAGGGAGCACACCTTGTAACGGTAAATGATTACCTTGCACAGAGAGACAGTGAATGGATGGGCCCCATTTATAAATTTCTCGGACTAACGGTAGGTGTAATCAAGGGCGGGATGAATCCCGAAGACAGAAAGGAGATGTACGAATGCGACATCACATACGGGACGAATAATGAATTCGGTTTTGATTATTTGAGGGATAATATGGTTATCGAAGCGGAGCAAAAGGTCCAGAGGGGTTTTAATTATGCTATTGTTGATGAGGTTGATTCCGTTCTCATAGATGAAGCGCGTACCCCTCTCATAATTTCGGG
>WFRF01000073.1 GCA_015486655.1 Caldifarciminota bacterium
GCAATTGACAAACACACTATATGAATTTATCTTATTGATATCAGGATAATAATTCAATGCCCCTACTGTTGCATCCTCAAATATCTTCTTAAGAGTCTCTTTCTCTTGTGTTGTAATCCCGTTAAAGTATAACTTCCAAATATACCTGATTCCATTTTTTCGGTTCCATATAATATTTCCATCTGCATTTTGATCCATATTTTGCGTATCAAATCGCTTGAAAAACTCCGACTTCGTTACAAAAGGTAAATTAATCAATAGCCCATTATGAAGTGCTATTGCTCTCATCCGCCGCTCTCCGCAAGTGCAACAACTTCAAGATGTACACCCGTTTTATCAACCATAACCCCCTTAATGATTCCTTCTCCGGAGGCAAATTTGACATAATCTTCAACATGATAGGGATTCCCGTCATGCTCGACCAACAATTGCCAATAGTTCCATAATTTTCCATATATGTCGAATACGGCCTGTGCCCTAATAGGTGATAAATGAGGAATATGTTGCAGGCATTCTGCCGTAATATCCAACCCCCTGACAGTAACTCCCGGGGTTCCAACAATATAACCGTTGTATCGCACATAATCGAGATCATATAATGTGCTCTGCATACATTCAATATAGTGATATATATTATATGTAATCCTGTTTCTTGCAATCCATCTCGAGGCATCTACAAAATATATATTTTTATCATAATCAACAAAGAATATGCAATTCCAGGCTTTTGCGAGTTCTTCAAATGCTTTACGAACACTGTATTGCATTTTCCCGAATACTGTTTTAATTGTATACTTTGAAATTGCCTGTAATGCATGAACGTTTTCATCCTCAAAAAGCATTATTCTATATCCATTTGTATTATCCAGAAACCAAATTCTGTTTCTATCATTTATTGTTAATTTAATATTGCTACATATTGAATGGCTTATTCCTGACGAATTAATCGCCCTTAATTCCCATCCGTTTTCATCTCCGGAATTGATGAATATTTCAGTATAGGTTAAGCCTGGCGTTGTATTAAAATGTTTTAACCCTGCAATTGTTTTCTTATTTGTAACTTGATATATACTATAATTACTCATGTTGATCTTAACCAATTGTCCGTTCTCGAATCCGCTGTTTTCTTCATGCCAGGAAGAGATGTAATACATATCATTCTCTTCTCCGACCGCAAGTCGATTCCCTATGATTTTCATATTCGTTATCAACGGATTTTGAGTTATGGAAGCATAAGGAGAAGATTCAGATACATCGACTTGTAGTAGGCAATATCCGTCCGAATCTCCGTTTGTCATACTGCCATTTGTTATTAAATAAAATTTATTATCAGATTCTTTATTGTCCGATATTGCCATAATCGGCACATATCGATTCCCTGAGGGGATATTCATTACCATATTGAATGTATCAAGACTATACCATGCATACCATAGCCTTCCAGCGTGAGCTCCCGTTTCTTCATTCCATGCAACCCACATCTTTTTATTCCCTTCTCGTATAGCCCAAAATTTGAAATATGAGGGATTATTCAAATATGGATGCGGATAATCAGTAGTAACGCTATAGTCACTTATTTTCACCTTTACGACTTCATATAAAACCCTGTTTTCAACTCCATTCTCGGAACTTTTATAATTGATCGTCAGTAATGCTATCAAATAATCTTCACTATCGATTGTTGTTTTTATTATATCGTCATAAATTGCTTCATCCAGATTTTCTCCCGTTGCGTAATCAAGCAATAGCGTATTTGTTGCTCCATAATCACTCCAGGAGTAAATCAAGAGATGTTTTCCGACACCGACAGCATATATCATATTCCCTGATGGTGGTGAGCCTGACAGGACATATATTGCCCCTATTTTGCTGTAATCACTTCCATCTTTATAGAACTCTGGTGGAATAAAGCTTTGAATCGGATCATCCGTATTTATATAATTATCAAAATCAAGAATCTGATTGTATCCTGTATAATTCAATTTTGTTTGTATATATTCTTTTAAACTTCTTACGACAAAATCGTAATAACTTGCATCTATTTTTTTCATTGCATACATATAACTGAATACTTCGAATTCTACTTTTTGATTCTCTTTTTTAAAGATATAATGCTTCGGGACAACACCCTCAAACATTTTATTGCCATCTATATAGACATTAAATATATCTCCCTCTTGCGGTTGAAGGTTCTGTAAAATTCCTTCCATCGTTAACGTGCTTCCGTGAAATACATAAGGGTCCAATTTCGAATCCGGAGGTATTGCCTGTATCATTGTTCCTATAGCGGTTATATAATCCGTTACATCGTATTCGATGCCATCTACGACTTTATTTATTTTATATTTTATTTCTCTTATCATTATGATTCCTTATTAGGTTTTGCCATATTTTGTCTTACAAGATCAAGTGTTTCCCAGTTATTTCTTGTTAATGGATTGTATATATTATACTGGATTGTTGTATTCTGGTTGTTTACTCCTGGTGTCTGAACCGATCCGCCACTTCCTTCGCTAAATGTGCCCCCGATATTACCTCCCATAACTGTTCCGCCAGGATTAAAGGAAGAGGAAGGAAGGAACAATGCATTTAAAGCTTGCCCTGTTGTTGCTCCTGCGGCAAACATCATACCGCCTGTTGCAGCGTTTAAAGCCTGCATGATCAGAAATGTAGTGAATGCTTTAATCAGTATGCGAGCCATTGTATTTACAAAATCATATAGCATACTTTTTAATATATCTTTCCATGATACTTTCACACCAAATAAAGAATCTGTGAGTGTTCTTGCAATCTTATTTGAAAATGAATCAATTAAGCTCTTTGCTTGTGATACAAAACTCTGTAAAGTTGCCTGCATATCGCCGAAATTCCCCTGTATTGATTTTCCTATCCTATTCCATGCTGCAACATTCTTATCTGCAAAAAATGTTGTTTTATTACCGATTAACTCAAGATTCACGGAATATTCCTTTGCAAGCCTCATCTTACCCTTTATATCGTTTATATAAATTTCATTATTCTTATGATCTCTTTTTGCATCTTCCTCTTTTGTTTTCTGAAGCGCTTCTATTGCTATTATCTCAGCCTTAATTTGCTGTTGCTTTACTCGATTGCGTTCCTTGAGTGCTTTATCTTCAAGCGAATCATATTCAAGTTTAAAACCGAGCCATTCTTTCCGGAGCAAATCCAATCCGTTTTCCATACTTGCTATTTCTTTTATGGATTTGCCTTCTAATTTCACTCTTGCATCTGCTGCATCAGCATAGATTTTCTTTAATCTTTCTGCATTTTGTTGCTCTCTTGAAGTAGCTTCATCTTGAGCCTCTAACATCTTGTTGTAGTAATATATTATTGAACCAAGTCCAACTACTACAACTCCAATTGCCACCCCGAAACTCGTTAGAGCCGCTGTTGCAACCTTTATTGCAAGTGGTAAAGTTGTTCTAAAAAACACTATGAGAGATTGCATTGATTTTGTAATTTTTATAAGCAATAGAGCTCCTGCGAGCATCTTTACAACATTATATATATTCTTTATTACTGCCGGATGTTCCCTTAATGTTTTAATTAATATTCGCAATTTATTTATTATTGGAATAAGATCTTCTTTCATAAAATCCCCGATATCAGATTTTAGGTCATTGATGTCTGCCTGGAATTTTCTCATTGCTCCTGCACTTGTAGAACCTACCGCTTCTGCAACTTTATCAGCCTGCCCTTCAAGGGCTTTAAACATTACTTCCTGTGCCCCTGTAATATCATTAACTTTCATCATATTCTTTATTAGGCTTTTCTCTTGTTCTGTAAAAGATATTCCTACTCTTGTTAAGGCTGTAAGTCCCTGAGCAGGATCATTAAGCGCTTTACCAAGCTGAACTGTAGAACTTTTAAGATCTCCGAATAATTCTTTTAGTGATAGAGCGATTCTCATCGTTCTTTCAAATGCTTCACCTCGTATGTTTTTAAATGTTAGCAATATTGCTTCTGATTGCATAATAAGAGAGCCTGCAACGCCTGTCATATCTTCAAACCTATTTGTTAAGCCCTTTACTTGCTCTGCTGTTAGCCCTGCTGCATGTCCTGTTGCCATGAGCACTGCTTTGACTTGAGCAAGTGCAGTTTCATTGTTGTTTGATTCTGTTATAAAAGAGCCAAATATTTGTATTCCTCTTCGCCATAGATCCATAACATTGTTTATAGCAAGCGAAACCGCTCCCCATTTAACGACTTGCGAATCAAGTGAACGTGATATTTTCTTAGATGCTTCTGTTGTTGCTTTTGCAAACTGATTTAGGTTGAGTTTAGCTTCTTTACCGTCTACTTTAACTGATATATTTAGATTGCCTACATTCATTATCCCTCCAGAGGAACGCCGGCAGTCGCAGCACGGTCAGCGAGGCTGCCTGTTCTGACAGCCCCACTATCCGAGGAGATACCAAGCAGGGGATTTTCTTTATTTCTCATATATTCCAAATATATCCAGCAAATACTTACTTTTTGCCGGAGTATTGTTTCTCTTTTTGTGATATCTCCGTCTGCAAGTCTACAAACGAATCTTTCAATGTATTCTCTAAATTCTCTATATTGATTTTTATTCCCATTTTTTCCAGCACCGGATTGAACATGTTGAAAATCTTCTGTAAAGATCGGGCGTAGGATTCCGGCCTGTTGAAGGAAAAAAAATCGGCTATTACCTCCAGCCCGATTGTTCCCGGAATCTTATTAAAAAATCCTTTTTCAGGCTCGATACCATCTGTAGGTTTCAATATGACTCTCATTGCCTGATCGATATTTTGCTTTATCCCTTTTCTTATTATTTTTATCAAATCTTTTTCTTTGTCAATTTTTGTTTTTGTTATTATTTCAAGTAAATCAAGAATTTCATCGAAGCATAATTCTTCCTGGTAAAATTCTTTTCCGTGTATTTTATATGTCTTTTTCATGGTATACTCCTTTCCCGGAGAGGAGTATTAACTCCTCTCCTGTTTATTAAAGATTTATGTTGTAAAATCATCCAATGCAATTGTGTATTGCTTACCATAATTGGCATCTGTTGAATCTGTTATTATATGCCCTTTGATAGTACCCTTGTAAACTCTCTGTTTCTTGTCGTATGTCCATGCAGTGCCTCCTACAAGCTTCCCCTTGTATATTGTAAGGGTTTCATTTTTTCCGGATTCTCCTCTTCTTTCTTTTGTATAAACAAATTCTCCAAATGGCCTTAAATCCTGACCTCCTCCTGCAATTGTATGCTGTGCCGGTGGGCCTGTAACAACAGCAATATCGGTTGGATCTTCCCCAGCACAAAGCACCATTTCTCTCAAATTCGCTTCTGCAAGCTCAATTTCCAGTGTTACCGTTTTATTAACGATTACCGTATCAAGAGGCCCATTGAATTCCTCACTTGTAATTTCCTCTTCTTTCGTTGCCACCTTGAATGTTGCACCGTTTGCATATCCTACCTGTACCGGCTCAGTTTCTCCCATCAGTTTTACAGTTAAAGTTCCCGGACCAAGTTCGATTTGCCTAATATCACTCATATCATCCTCCTATTTGATTTTTTTAATACCTTCTATATGTTTGATTTTGTCATATATTTCTTTAGAAACTGTCTTTTTTTCGTATCTTCTTATTATTTCCCGCTTTCCGAGTAACACCCGTCCATGATTGGGCGTAAATTCCAGTGTGATCATAACATCCTTTTTCTCTTTTTTATCCTTTTTTTCCATTATTTCCTCCTGTAATAAGTATCATTTATCGTGAAAAATCCCATATATCTATTTTAAGGCCTAAGCCCATATTGTATTCATTTTTAATCCAGTTTTTCAGCCCATAAAATGAGAGCTCTATTGTTTGGTGATATATATGCCAACCTGCACATATTCCATATCCATCCTGACCGATTAGGATACCTAAATTATAATCATGCCAAAAAAGCAATTTTAAGCCGATCTGAGGGGAGATCTTGTTTGCGGGATATAAGAACCCTTCTTGAATGAAAATCTTCGCACAAAGCCCGTAATCCTTTCTTTTTATGCTATAATATTTTTGAGGTATAAATATTGTTGTATCTTTAATGAAAATTGTGTCAATTTTTTCATTCTGTAACATATTAACATTCCCTTCATATGGAATATTATGTTTAATAATATGATTTTTATATACCGTATCGATTCTTGAGTTATTAATAGTAATTTTATGCCATTTGCCAGGTACAACAGACAATCTCGAAATTGTATTTTCATATGATCTATTCTGATACCTTAAAATAGCAATATAGGCCGCTACGGTGATAAGGATCACCGCAGCGACTACATTTTTGGCTGTATTAAACTTCCCTCTCATTTACCCCTTATTTATACAGCCCGTGTATTCTGTATGCTGTAAGTGTATCGTCATTTCCTCGTATAATTCCCTCTAAAATCCAATATCGTGAGAGTTTCATCGAATCATTCGGTATTTTCCAGGAATGGATACTATTGCAACTATCTTCAAAAACCCATCCGCTATCAGCCCAGAGACTTGAAAATAAATTCCAGTGTGTCGAATCAGCCACTGTATCAGTACCTGATATATAGAAGCAAAGCTGCCCCGAAAAATTCGGGGGTGTTTTCATTGAATAGACTATTGTATCTGCCTTTGTTACATACCCGCTGTCATTCACCATATAGCCCGCCGGCACCTGGAATACATTGCAATAATCTTTCCCCTGTATGTTCATTGTGAATCCTACAAGAACCATCAGCATTGTTAAAACTAATAGTTTTCTCATTTGTCCTCCTTTTTTAGTTTAAAATTGATTCTTTTCCGAAATTCCTCCATTTTCCCTTTATTCCAATTTTGAATAGGCCTATAATATCCAACTATTCTTGAATATACTTCACATGGTATAAATATTTTTTTCATACTTCCTCCAATTCAAACAATATTCTATCAACATCTGTATATTTCCCATACTGTGCTTTTATAATAGCTTTATAATTGCCGCTTCCATTAGTCGAATCCGATTGATAGATATAGCTGAATAGTCCATCTCCTTCATCTGTCATATCGATATTGTCTATATCCAAATTCCCCGTAGCTGTAAATATACTTATCTTCACACTATCCGGCACACCTGTAATTGTTGCTTCTATCTTCGCTGCTGCTCCTATGAACATGTAAACTCCTTTACCGTTATTTTCTTTATATAGCCATATTTAAGAAAATCGAGACCCTGAACGGTTGTTAAGCCTGTAAACCAACCATTATGACCAAGAGCAGAATAGTATAACCAATATTCTCCATTATATTCGACTAAAGTTGACCTATAGATCATTATATCATCCCAGCCTGAATATTGATGAACGGGAGATAATAAAGGTTCTTGCCCCACTACGAAATTAATGCCATCATCACTAACTGCCAGATATAAAATACTATTGTTTCCATTTGAGTTGATATCACAGTAAGTTATAAGAGCAACATATTTACCATTGATTAAATTCATATTGATATGCCATGGTTCTTTACCTTCGGGTTGTCGATTAAAAGAACACTCGACTACATTTGCCAAACTCCAATCTGATTCGAGATTACTTGAATGGTAATATCTCAATTTATTTGTACTTCCTGTAATATTTTGAACAGCATATATTCGATACTCGTCTTCTACTTTAACAATCGCAGGAGAAAGAAAATCATCATTTAATGATTCTAATAGCAAGATCTTATCCTCAAATGCACCTGCAC
>WFRF01000074.1 GCA_015486655.1 Caldifarciminota bacterium
GGAATATCATTTATAACGTTACCGTATATAAACCAGATATCCTTCGGAGTGTTTTCGGATAATTATTGTTTTTATAAAATTTCAAACGGTGATTTCAAGTATCGTTCTTTCCTGGGGCTAAGAACAAATATAAAGTTATCGTATTATTATCTCAATTCCGTTATTGAAGGCGGACTTTTATACGACATTACAAGAAATTACATAGGACACTACATAACCATAGGTTTTGGCATAAACGGAATATGAACAGGATAAGAAATTTTTCCATTATTGCGCATATCGACCACGGAAAATCGACATTGGCTGACCGAATTCTTGAGATATCAGGCAGTTTGAAAAAGGAAAAACACGAGGATCAGTTTCTCGATAGTCTTGATATTGAAAGAGAACACGGTATAACGATTAAGGCTCATCATGTCAGGTTAAATTATAAGGCTACCGACGGGGTTACATATATTCTGAATTTGATAGACACGCCGGGGCATGTTGATTTTACATATGAGGTATCGAGAAGCATGGGTGCTTGCGAAGGAGCCGTTTTGCTTGTCGACGGGACCCAGGGAGTGGAGGCACAGACAATCAGTAACCTTTATCAGGCAATTGATAACGATTTGGAAATAATACCGGTAATCAATAAGATAGATTTGCCCGGATGCGATATAGAGAGGGTGGAAGATGAGATAGTGGATTTGCTTGGAGTGGAAAAAAGGGAAATATTAAAGATAAGTGCTAAAACGGGGAAAGGGGTTGAAGAATTACTCGAAAAAATAGTCCGGAAAATACCGCCGCCTAAGGGAGATAAGAATAAACCGCTGAAAGCACTCATATTTGACTCAATCTATAATCAATTTCGCGGTGCCATCCCGTATATAAGGGTGTTTGAAGGCGATGTGAAAAAAGGGGATATAATAAGATTTTATGCAACGGATGAATCATATCAGGTGACTGATGTGGGTCTTTTTACCATACCTGTCAGTTCCGTGGACAGACTCTCCGCAGGCGAGGTCGGTTATATTGTTTGTGAAATTAAAAATATAAAAGACATACACATAGGTGATACCGTTATTAAGGACAGTGACAAAGATGTTGAACCTTTACCCGGTTATAAGAAGATAAAACCGCTTGTATATTCCGCTTTCTTTCCTTCGGAAAGCGAGGATTACGGCAAACTCGGAGAAGCTCTTGATAAGCTGAGTTTGAACGATGCATCCTTATTTTACGAAAAGGAAGTTTCAGACGCCCTCGGCTTCGGGTACAGATGCGGCTTTTTGGGACTTTTACACATGAAAATAATCCAGGAGCGTCTTGAAAGAGAGTTTGAACTTAATCTCATAGCAACCATGCCGAATGTTACGTATAGAGTAAAATTGACAAAAGGTGAGACCATAGAGATTGACAGCCCCTCTAAATTGCCTGAGCCGGTTTATATTGAATCCATTATGGAACCCTATGCACAGGTTGAGGTTATAACTCCCAATGAATATCTGTCAAACATCATTAAATTGTCCATGGATAAGAGGGGAGTTCAAAAGAATGTTAACTACATCACAAAGGGAACAATCAGTGCCATTTTCGAATTCCCTCTATCGGAGATAATATTTAATTTTTATGATAAATTAAAATCCGTTACAAGAGGTTACGCCTCCATGGAGTACAATGTTACCGAGTACCGTGAAGCTCCTCTTGAAAAGTTGGATATACTCGTGAACGGGAATAAAGTAGATGCGTTGAGTACCATTGTTCACAAAGATGAAGCTTATCATGTGGGGCAGAAAATAGTATCAAAACTTAAAGAGGAGATTCCGAGGCAACTATTTGAAGTTGTGATACAAGCCTCAATCGGTAAAAGAGTTATATCCAAAGCCGTGGTTAAACCGCTAAGAAAGAATGTAACGGCAAAATGCTACGGAGGGGATATAAGCAGAAAAAGAAAACTTCTTGAGAAACAAAAAGAAGGTAAAAAACGTATGAAACAGGTAGGGAAGGTAGAAATTCCTCAAAATGCTTTCCTTGTGGCTTTAAACATAGAGAGGTAAAAATGGACTTGTTCAAGAGAAATAGAAAGAAGAAAAAAAGTGCTATCGAAGACTGGACGGAATCATTAATTGTTGCAATAGTTCTCGCAGCCATTGTAAAAGCTTTTTTAATACAGACCTATATGGTCCCCACAGGTTCAATGGAAAAAACAATTCTTGTGGGTGATTTTCTTTTCGGAAACCGATTGAGTTACGGTATAAAAGTTCCCTTTAAAAATAAATTTATTGTGCAGTGGAAAAAACCCGAGAGAGGGCAGATTGTCATATTTAAGTATCCCTATGCAAACAAACTTTTTGTAAAAAGATGTGTGGGGCTTGAAGGGGATACGATTCAGGTGATTAACAAGATTCTCTATGTTAATCATAAAAAGATGATTGAACCTTATGTTCAGCATATTGATCCCGTTACATACCCTCCTCTGGACATAGATTCCTCTCTTATTCAGCAATATTGGGAAAACAAGGAGTTTTTATACACCGGACTTTCCGTGAGGGATAACTTCGGACCGGTTGTTGTGCCGAAGGGGTGTTATTTCATGATGGGGGATAACCGTGACAATTCGGATGATTCGCGTTTTTGGGGACCGCTTAAGAACAAATATGTAGTCGGAACGCCTCTGTTTATCTATTTTTCATGGGATAACAAGGCTCCGTTGTACCAAATATGGAGGAAGATTCGTTTTTCAAGAATCTTTAGATTTCCAAAATGAGAATTACGCTTGAAATAGATAATATTAATTTTAAAAACAGAATGGAACAATTCAAGAACGGAAAGTTCGATGTGGATTTGAATTTTGTTTTTAATGACATGAGGAAGGAGAGAATCATTATCAGAAAGGGGATATGCAGTGATGAGGAAAGGCTCAAAGACATCGTTGAAAGACGTATAAAATCGGGCATTGTTGAGGTAGACATTATTGACTCTATTGCAAAACGGGCGTATAAAAAGGAGATAGAAACGCTTTTAAGAAACAGAGGTATTAATAATTTCAATGTTTCGGTTGAACCGATAGACGAGTTGTTTTCCTTTATCCCGCCTAATTCCCATATTATATCCATGTATGAAAACGGTGTTTTGGTATTGATGCGATTTAAGGGGATCTATATAGATTTTGAACCGGAAGGGGATTTGGGACAGATACTTTCCGTGATTAAATCAATCCAAAATGTATAAGGTCTCTTCCGTATATATTCATGTTCCTTTCTGTAGGAGTAAGTGCAATTACTGTGCATTCTATTCAACGATAAACCTGTCACCTGAAAATTTTGAAAAACTCATTATAGTTGAGTTTTCTCTCTATAAAAATAATTATGATTTTTCCCGCATAAAAACAATTTATTTCGGTGGGGGAACTCCTTCACTTTTAGCGTGTAAGCAAATAGCTTATATCATTGACAATTTAAAGAGAGAATCCGTTAAGGAGATGACATTGGAAGTTAACCCGGGGACAGCGGATTTTGAAAAACTGAAATGTTTCCGTGAAATAGGCATTAATCGTCTCAGCATAGGTTTTCAATCGATGAATAACGATGTTCTGAAATTACTCGGACGAATACATAATGCAGATGATAATGTTAATATATTTAATAGAGCAAGGAATGCGGGGTTTGATAACATAAGCATAGATTTAATAGTCGGAATTCCCGGATTTTCAAGGACAACCGAAGAAACATTAGGAACGATTGTCAAACTAAACCCCGAACACATCTCGGCGTATATCTTGTCCATTGAAAATGGAACAAGATTTTATAGATGGACTAAAGAAGGAAAGATGAAGCCAAGCGAAGAGGAGACAATAAGAGATGAATACTTAACGGTTTGCGATACGCTCGATAAAGCCGGGTACAACCACTATGAGATTTCCAATTTTGCCAAGAAAGGAAAGGAATCCGTTCATAATCTGATATATTGGAAAGGAGGAAACTATATAGGTTTGGGACCTTCAGCTTCGGGGTTTAACGGAAAAATGAGATATACGAATTTTGCAAATCTGAAACTCTACGGCAGGGAGGTTTTGAATCAAAAATTGCCCGTTGAATATAGTGAGAAATTGTCCGAAAGGAATAAATTGAATGAGTTTGTATTTCTTAATTTAAGATTAAGAGACGGTTTAAATACCGAGAAGTTGAAAGAGATGTTCAATGTGGATATCTTTTCGGAAAAAGGGGAAAAGATTGGTGATTTTATCGAAAAGGGATTGGTTTTACGAGAGGGAAATGTTCTGAGATTGACGGATGAAGGGTTTATTTTGTCAGACTATGTATTCGGTAAACTGATGTTTTGATAATTTAATTTTGAAAATACGATTCTGGTTTGGGAAGCAGGAGCAGACAAAAATGCTGCCCCCGCTTTTATATAATTACGTTTACTTTATAACGGTGATTTTGGATCTCACATTTGTCCCCTTTACAGTTATAAAGTATATGCCTGCAGTTAGCCTGTTGCTCCCTATACCTAATCTGCTTCCCGGATTTACATTGACAAATTTCTTCACAATTCTGCCGTTTATATCACTCACGAGTATCTCCGCCTCCCTGCTGCCTCTATATGAAAAGTCTATCATCGTGTTTACCGTTCTCTTTACAACTAGATTCGTTTTAACATTCTTTCCATTCATAACTGCTTTCTCGTTTATACCTAGGTGCGTTATACCGAAAAGAGACAGCATTTTATTGATCAATATTTCCCAATCACCTCCGGGTGTGAGATCCGCTCCTCTGCCGTCTGCCGCCCAGAATGCCTCCGTGGAATCATTCGTTATTATCCCTATTGTCACAGATGAATCAGGATCGATAAGAACTGCTTGAGCGGATGTATCGGGATATATTATATCCGGATAGAGATACCCGTCATATGAAGTATTAAAATCAGAGATGACGGATATCGGATTACCTGTAACCTGCCCCGTTCCCTGTATCGTCATTGTCGTATTCGATAAGAAATCCTCTGATATGGAATCCACGCCAAATTGGTCTAACCACGGGAATATCACTCTTTCCAGCCTGTTCCTCTTCGCTGTTTTGCTTCCCAACATAGAATATACGATATCTTGTCCTATAAGCCAAATCTTACCCCCTTCGTTTATGTAATCGTTTATGTTTGTCGTATCATTATCGGTAAAACAGGGAGCATTATAATAATCGTATGTGTTCCATATAACAAGATCGGCAGATTCCATAGCCGTCAAATTGGGACCGTCCTGAGTTTCGTCCGTTGTCAGATACCAATATACACTATCGCTACCCACTAAATTGGTGAGAGGTACATACCATGTGGAATCGGGATGATACGGAGCTCCGTAACCTTCGGCATCTTCAACAAACATAATGGAATAGTGCATTGTCGATGAATATATTTCTGCAGTGTCATTAGCCGTATTCGTATCGGGTAGATTTACATATGCCCTGGTTAAATACACAGCATTTGGTTGATAATTACATGAATCAAAAACAACCGTAGAGGTATCACCTGCGGCAAGATTCGATATTGAAACCGTATCCTTAAATATTGTTGTCCACCCGTTTGTCGTATCGATTACCTCGGCATAAACATCAAATGATTCGGTAACGTTACCTAAATTTTCAACGATTGCCGATACATTATGATAAGTCGGTGATATAAAGCCGGAATCGGGAGAAGTAATGGAAATTATACCAATATCTTCATTGTGTTGAGGAGATGCCACCGTCGAATAAATTTTTGCTGTATCATTATCAACATTAGTATCCGGTAGATTTACATATATTCTTGTTAAATATACCGCATTGGGTTGATAATTGCATGAATCAAAAACAACTGCAGAGGTGTCACCTGCGGCGAGATTCGATATTGAAACCGTATCTCTGAAAATTGTTGACCATCCGTTTGTTGTATCAATTACCTCAGCATAAACATCAAATGATTCAGAAACATTACCGAAATTTTCAACGATTGCCGATACATTGTGATATCCTTGTGGGATGGTGCCCGAATCAGGGGAAGTAACAGCTTTTACACCGATATCTTCTTTGTTGTACGAATACTTTATGGTAAGAAATTGACTGTAGCTTCCACCAAAATAATCTCCCTCTGTATAAATATTTCCACTACTATCCACCGTTATACCGGTGCCCTCTGCAAGTTCAAAAGTGTCTGCCCAAAGAATATTGCCCATAGAATCATATTTTACCGTCAGTTCATCTCCAGTCCCTTCTATTAAACTATATCCGGTAACGTAAACATTACCGTTTCTATCTACGGCTATATCTTGTGCCAAATCATTGCCTCCGTTATCAAGTGTGTCTACCCAAATAATGTTGCCCGTAGAATTATACTTTACGGTAAGCCAATCATCGGTTGTATCGATATGAGAATATCCGGTAACGTAAACATTGCCGTTTTTATCCACGGCTATATCTTGTGCCGAATCATTGCCTCCATTATCAAGTGTATCTACCCAAATAATGTTGCCCGTAGAATTATACTTTACGGTAAGCCAATCATCGGTTGTATCGATATGAGAATATCCGGTAACGTAAACATTGCCGTTTTTATCTACGGCTATACCGGTGGATTGATTGTTTTTGTTATTATTAAGAGTATCTTCCCAAACGACATTTCCCATGGAATCGTATTTTACCGTCAAATAAACATAATTCGTATCTAATTCAAAATATCCCGTAATATAAACATAGCCGCTGTCGTCCACGTCAATCCCTTGGGAAATAAAAGCTGAGCCATTAACAGCAAGAGTATCGGCCCAAACGACATTCATAAGATTATTATACTTTATGGTTAAGGCGCCCCAGTTATTGGATAGTGTTCCTGTTACATATATGTTGCCGTTTTTATCCGTTACAATACCATCGCCTTCTGCGTTATTAATGGTATCAGCCCAAACAATATTACCTGTCGAATCGTATTTTGCGGTAAAATAATCATAGGTTGAGTTAATATAAGAGTCACCGGTACAATAGACATTGCCATTATTATCTACGGCAATACCCGTAGATTGGGAATAACCGCCGTTATCAAGAGTATCCGCCCATTGAACAAGGTATTGATTGGCATGTAATGTTGATTTTGCAAATAGAATCAAGACAAACACAAAAATAACTTTTTTAAAACACTTCATTGTAACCTCCTTTTTGACTTTATACGATAATATCATTATATGAATATAAAATCAAGTTTTTTCTGTAGATTAGATAGGTATAGGCAAGAAGTAGGAAGTTAGAAGTGGAAATACGAGGGAAGGAAGAATAGATAATCAATTATTCATTTAACTTCTAATTACTCAGGCCCCATTTCCTACTTATTTCCAAAAACAGCTGCTCCACTTTAATGGGAGCTGTCCGAATTTATCGGACTGAGGGGTCTTGAACTAAGGGGAATTCACTGATGTAGCGTTGAATGAAATTCAATGCATCAATGAGATTCCGAATCAAGTCCGGAATGATTAATTGTGAACAATCCCATTTGCAGTGTCCTCATGCTATGGAAATGTAGCATACAATATAGCTAAATTTTGATATAAAAATATGTTGACAGGTATGCCCTGATTGCATGCAGCGGTTTGTATCGTATCCGTGTTAATACAAAACTTTACTTGAATTATATGTAAAAACATGTTAATCTCAAGAACAATTAAAATTGATATAAAATCTTGACAAAATTGCATTAGATAATTATATTACTTTGTGAGTTTGGAGGTGTTAGAATGAACGATGACAAGAATAATTTGAATGAAAATGAAAAAATTGAAATAAAAGATAACAACGATAACAAAGAAACCGTTTCTCCCAAGGAGGAAAGACGGAAAAAACGCAGAGGAAGGCGGTCAACCGCCAAATTGGAAAAGGAAATTGATATATTGAACAACAAACTTAGGGATATGGAAGCCAGATTGGAAAAAACATATGTGGAAATGGTAGATTATAAAAACAGGTATTTGAGGACAATGGCGGATATGGACAACTATAGAAAAAGCATGCAAAAACAGCTCGAGGAAGTCAGAGGAAGGACGAAAGAAACCATATACCTTGAAATAATAGCCATTCTCGATAATTTTGAAAGAGCCATGCAGTCCTTTAAAAAAGATAATATAGATGAACATACCATGTCCATAATAAAAGGTATAGAGATGATCTATAATCAATTTCACAATCTACTGGAAAAAGAAGGGATAAAGCAATATTCTAGTTTAGGGGAAGCATTTGATCCCAGAAAGCATCATGCATTAATGCATAAGGAAGTGGATAATGAAGAACCCGATAAGATTATAGAAGAATATGAAAGGGGATATATGTTGGGAGACAGAGTTTTGAGACCTGCAAAGGTAATAGTATCGAAGAAAAAAGAAGATAAAATAGAAGATAAGGAGGAAAAGAACGATGGCGAAGAATAAAATTATTGGTATTGATTTAGGAACAACAAATTCTTGTGTTGCCATACTTGAAAACGGAGA
>WFRF01000075.1 GCA_015486655.1 Caldifarciminota bacterium
ACTTTGAGGTAAACAGCAAAGATAAGTTCGAGGCATTGTGCAGAATTATTGATGTAAACGAGGATTTTTACGGGCTTGTATTTTGCC
Organism: Caldifarciminota bacterium; assembly: GCA_015486655.1. Lineage (GTDB taxonomy): Bacteria > Hydrothermota > 32-111 > QNBC01 > QNBC01 > QNBC01. The sequence goes on from WFRF01000075.1 coordinate 88, forward strand.
GGACAAAGGTTGATGTGGAAGAGATATCAAATATGCTTATTGACAGGAGTTACGAAGCCCGCGGCTTACATGGAGATATTTCACAAGCGCAAAGGGAGAAGATTCTAAACGAGTTTAAAGAACACAAATTCAATATCCTCGTTGCAACGGATGTTGCGGCAAGAGGAATTGACATACAGGATTTGACACATGTGATTAACTACGCTCTTCCTCAGGATCCCAAATCCTATGTTCACAGAATCGGACGGACAGGCAGAGCCGGTAAAGAAGGTATTGCCATAACGTTTATAACGCCCAGTGAATACAGAAAACTTCAGTTTATAAAGAGAAAGGCAAAGACGGAAATCAGAAAGGCAAAACTTCCCAGCGTGAAAGAAATAATAGGCATAAGAAAAGAGCGTCTTAAAAACGAAATATTTGATATAGTCGACAGAGGAAATCTGGAGCAATATTCAAAAATCGCAGAAGAATTACTCGAATCCGCAGAACCCGAAAAACTCGTTGCGGCATTGTTGAAACATTCTTTCAAAGATACGCTGGACGAGAACAAATACAGAAAAATCGACACCAACCTTGTCGACAATACGGGAAAGACAAGACTCTTTGTTACACAGGGAAGGAAGGATAATCTCACTAAGAGGAAACTAATTGATATTATAAAGGGGAAATGTAATGTTCCTTCGTCAAAAATCGAGGATATTAAAATTTTGGACAACTTTTCTTTTGTCACACTTCCCTTTGGAGATGCCGAGATAGTTCTTTCTTATTTTAAGGCAGGGCGGAAGAGGAGTGATCTTTTTATCACCAAGGCAAAAGGGGATAATCCTAACAATAAAAAGAAGAAAAAAAAGAATAAAAAGCGATAGAGTAAGCCGACTTCGTCGGCAAGTTTTCATGTAAGAAGTAAATGGGAAGCCTGAATGGCTCTTTAAACACCCCCCTGCTCCGCAGTACCCCTCTATAGAGGGGAATTCGGGGTTCGAGAGCCTCACCCCACATGAATATTGCCCTCCATTATCTTACTGATACCCCTCAGTCCGGTAAACCGGACAGCTCCCCTTGAAGAGGAGCAGCTATTCTTAGGGATGATAAAATTAATTACATATTTAACTTCTAAGTTCTCAGTTCCCATTTCTTACTTGAGGCGAAGCCTCGTTTAAACACCCCGTCGCTACGCGACACCCCTCTGTGGGGGGAATTTATATAAATTTTTCGGTTGACAGCAGGGTTACAATAAAATAGAGTAAGAATATGGAGAAGCTTGCCATATTTGACTTTGATAAAACACTGACGGTTAGAGATACAACCGTCATAATTGGCAAATATTTTGCCTCAAAGACTCACAGATACATATACTACTTAAATTTTATAATGTGGGGGATACTTTACAAATTGAGAGTTGCATCCAACAAGAGGGCAAAAAACGAGTTATTAAAAATTCTGCGGGGGCTTGACAGAGACAACATATACAAGATTGTAAAAGAATTATACGAAAGGGAATTAAAAGATGTTCTTAGGAAAGACATCGTTGATGAAATTAAAAAATACAAAGAATCCGGATATAAGACGGTTTTGCTCTCCGCCCAATTTGACTTCGTTGTAAAAGAAGTTTTCGAAAGATTGTCGTTTGACACATATATTGCAACGAGAACGGATCTTGACAGTTTGAGGGTAAACGGGGATGTGTTTGAAGGAAGGAAGAAAGCCGAAGCAATAAGATTGCTGTTTGATAATATCGATTATGAAAATTCGGTAGCCTTCGTGGACAATAGAAGAAAAGACTACCATTTGCAGGAAATAGTTAAGAATTTGAAGTGGGTTGAGTAACGTGTCAAGGAATTTGGTTGTTGTAATTGTTGCATTTTCCTTATCTGTTTTATTTAATTACATTTTTATTAAAATATTTAAAAAAATCGGCATTGTAGATAAACCTGACGGTTTTTTAAAGCCTCATAGCGGAGCAATTCCTCTTAGCGGAGGAATATCAATATTCCTTTCCTTTTTAATTTTGGATTTTCTTTTCCGATTGAATCTCTCCCCTTTGATTCTTATAGCATTTTTTCTCTATTTTACAATAGGTTTCATAGACGATACAAAGAGATTGAATCCCATTGTGAGACTTTTTCTGGAAATTGCGGCATTTATCCCTCTTATTGCGGGTAAAATATACATGTGGAACGGCATAAACATATATGTTACAGGGGTATTTACGCTATTTCTTGTTATCGGGTATATCAATTCCTTTAATCTTATGGATGGATTAGACGGCTTAAGCGGAACACTTGCCGTAATTTCCCTGTTTTCCATCGGTATTTTATCCTGCTCAATAAGTTGCGGCATTGTTAAATCTGTCAATATGATATTGTTGCCCGTAATTTTAGGTTTTTTGATGTTTAACTATGAGCCTGCCAAGGCGTTTCTCGGAGACGGAGGGGCTTATTCCCTGGGGTTTCTCATAGCCTATGCAATAATAGTGGTCAATAAAACATTTCAGATTCAATTGTTTTTAGCCTCTCTTTATATGATTGGCATATTCATATACGACACTTTTTTTGCTATATTCAGGCGAATTTGCATAGGAAAACCGATATTCTCCGGAGACAGATCCCACGTCTACGATATATTAAAGGACAGCGGTAAATCCGTGGATTCCGTTATAATGATAATGTCGGTAATTCAGATTGTATTTTCTGTAATAGGCTTTTTTGTGGCGAAAATGAGCATCGGCGTATCAATAGCCGTATCGGCGGCAACGATTTTTATATGCGCTTTAATCGGTATTTTTTACATTGAAAGATTAAAAAAAAACAAATTGTAAGGTAAGATACAATTAAGGAGGACTCAAGTGTCCTCCTTAATTGCTCCGGACTTAATTGTAGTATTTTATTTTGCTCCGAATTGGTTACATGCATCTACGACATATCTCAAGTAAGCAACTGCGGGTCCTCCTCCCATAACACCGGCAACAAGTCCCGCTTCAAAAATTTCCTGTTTTGTTGCGCCCTCTTTAATGGCGTTTTTCACATGGAACGCTATGCAAAACGGGCAATGTCCGGTGATTCCCAGGGCAATGGAGATCAGCTCTTTCGTCTTTGTTGATAATGCACCCGGTTTCTCAGCCTGTTTTACAAATTCCATGAAAGCCTTTGAGTATCCCGGTTCGGCTTCGCTTGCTATTTTGAAAAGATCCATGAACTGGTCGTAGTATTTTTGCATATCGGCTGCCAGTTTATCCATGGTTACCTCCTTATTATGTTATATTATTAACATAATAATCACAAACCTATAGTTTGTCAAGTGTTCAGCAAGAAAAAAGTGAGAAATAACGGGACTACGTCCCAAGTAAGGCGACTTCGTCGCAAGTAAGAAGTGACGAGGCTTCGCCTAAGGAGGCTCTGCCTCAAGTAGGAACTGAGAACTAAGAAATAGGAAATAAATGGGAAGCCCGTATGGCTTTTAAACACTCCCCTGCTTCGCAGTACTCCTCTATAGAGGGGAATTAATACTAATATCATGCTGAACTTGGTTCAGCATCTCAATGAGATTCCGGATCAAGTCCGGAATGACAAATTCTGCCACCCCTCAGTCCGGGAGAACCGGACAGCTCCCCTTAAAGAGGAGCAGCTATTTATATGGGAGGACTTTATGGCTTAATAAACACCCCGTCGCTACGCGCCACCCCTCGTATGATAAAGATATGGAAAAAAATGAAATATTTGTTATATTTGTGAGAAGGAGAACGTTGTGGAGGGACAGATCGTAGCCACCCCGAAGCGGCCGTTAGAACAGGTCAGCTTG
>WFRF01000076.1 GCA_015486655.1 Caldifarciminota bacterium
CTATAGGATATCCTCCCGTAATTCCATGCTCGCCTGCAGGCCATGTTAAGATCATGACTATTATTCTTCTGACCGAGGCTAAGGATACCTATACAGGATTTAAAAGCCTGTTCAGGATGTTTTTTCGATTCAATAATGTGGTTAATGACCATAAGGGTCTCATTCCCTATGGAAGTTGCCCACTTCTGAAACTTTTCAACAGACCAGGAAGCATAAAACTGATGAGAATGGGGCATATGGTTACTGTTTGTTGTGTATCCACCCTTCTTACGGTCTCTATAGTGTCCTGCAACTCTCAAATTGTCATGATAGACGGCAACAGTGCGCTCATCATAGATTAGACGCACCTGTTTGCCTTTTAACTGCCAGGGAACGCTGTAATAGTGCTTGTCGGCACTTAATAACACATGATAATCGGGGGCTACCTTATGATTTTCAAAGGATTTCATGGGATAAAGAGCTGAGGGAAGCGTTTTCAGCTCTGATTTCTCAATTTCTTCGAAGAGTTCACGTCTTGAAACCTGTAATACCTGCATTTTCCGGTTGTTGTGGGCTTCAAGCTTCTCCCTGACAGCCTCATTGAGCTCTTCAAGAGAATAAAACTCCCGATTTCTCAAAGGGGCAAAGATCCTTTGATACATTAAACGTACCGCATTCTCTACCAATGCTTTATCCTTTGGGCGGTAAGCACGGGCAGGAAGAATTGCTGTACGATAGTACTCTGCAAAATCATCAAACAATGGATTTACTTCAGGCTCATACTTACTTGCTTTTGTTACAGCAGATTTTAGATTATCCGGAACGATTGCCTTTGTTGCACCTCCAAAATACCGGAAAGAATGTTCTACTGACCTGATGAAACTTTCTTTTTTCTGGCTCTCGGCGGCTTCAGCATACGTTAAACCGCTTGCTCCAAGAATTGCAACAAAGACTTCAGCTTTCTTTTGCTCTCCGCCTCTCCCGTCAAAGTAGGTAAGCCTGTCCCCTGTGTAATCTACGAACATCTTTTCGCCGGGAGCATGGAATTGTTTCATGCTAAGGCCTTGAATATCCTGCCAGCATTGAAGGTGATGACAGAATTGTGAATAGCCGAATGCATTTGGATTATTTTTACTGTATTCTTCCCATAACAGCTGCCGGGTAACGCCTGTACGCTTTAATTCTTTTGTAAAATAGGGCATCTGAACCAGCATTGCCCTGTAGCGCTCATTATTCTCTTCTTTTTTACCCTTAAACAATTCCATGAGCTCTGTATCGCTCATTTCTGATATTTTTTTGCAGTCGATACCTGTTTTTTTAAATGTAGAAAGGTAATCACTCACCACTGTCTTGGAAATACCGGTTAATTTTGCTATTTGCCTTATGCTGAGCTTTTCACTGCAGTTATGCTTTAATATTTCTCTAATTTTCTTCACGTTTATCCTCTTTCTTGCCATAAAATCTCCCTGATATTTAGTTTCAGGGAGTATAGATTTTTTGAGGATTTTCTTCTTGAAAATTATTCCGGAGCACCCGCTAAAAGTGTCCGTTTATTTCCGGAATAGCTGTCCGTTTTGCTCCGGAATTACTGTCCGTTTATTTCCGGAATGGGTGTCCGCTTTGGACCGGTGTATGCAGGTCTTAAGAAAGATGGATCAAAATATATCCTGGTTCGAAACGATGCTAAAATAGACAATGCACTATCAAGAATGGGGATATTTGTCCTTCTTACCAACACCGATCTAAGTGGTCCGGAGGTGTTGAAGCTTTATAGAGAAAAAGATGGTGTTGAGAAATCCTTCGACTCCCTAAAGCATAATTTAGATTTGAAACGACTTCGGGTTCATTCTCAGTCAGCTTTGGAAGGGCTGCTGTTTATTGAGTTTCTTGCACTCATCATTTACTCATACATGACAAGGGTCTTAAGGGAAAGCGGATTGAATAAATCTTTATCAATACCAGAAGTATTATTTGAATTAAGAAAGATAAAGAAAATTCAATTTGGTAGAAAAAAAACAATCATCACCGAAA
>WFRF01000077.1 GCA_015486655.1 Caldifarciminota bacterium
ACCATAATCCAAACGGACAAACTACGGATACTTTAAATTTGCGCAATATATTCATAACGCACAATATATCCTTTAACATGGGGCTGCCTTACTCCAATGCCGTATCTTTCTTGACCTCTTTCAGGGATAAAAGCAAGGACACTACATATATCAAGGGAAGCCCCGGTTGGTTTTTGGTGCAGATAGACAATTTCAGCAATTCATTCAGACCGTTGGTATTCTCCTATACAAAACAGGTATCATTGCAAAATCGGTATATAAAAGGTGTTCCCAATTACAGATATATATTCGGAATGGATCATACATTGTCCCCCTCTTTAGTAACCGAGAGAAGCGATTTAAGATTCTTGTACTCGAATTCCTACAATCTGTCCACCGGATTTAGCATTCCCGGTTTTAATTTAAACGTTACGGGGAATTACTCAAACGGTAAACAGGGAAATGCAGGGGTCCAGAGTAATTATAATACAAATGACAATTTTACATTCCCCGATGTTACAGCTTCATTTTCTTTAAACAATCCGCTTAATAAATGGAAAGGAGCTATAAGTAATCCTAGTTTGAGTCTCTCTTACAGAAAAACCCTCTCCCATTCAGGAACAGCCGATATTCCCGACAAGAGCGTAACATCCGGCATACAGCTTTCACCGCAGACATCGTTTTCATTAATGGGTAAGTACAATTGTAATTTATCCTATCAATACTCTTTATCAAGGACAATAAGCCTTAATCTTGATTCCACCAAAAACGGCTCCGACAACCTTTCCAAATCAATAAACGCCGGGGCAAGCTACTCCATTGCCGTGCCCTCCAACTTTTCCATCCCCATATTCGGCAACAGATTGAAATTAAACAGGAATATAGGGACTTCATTCAATTTTAATTATTCCGACAACACACAAAAATCTTTCAAAATAACGTATGTTCCTGATACTATTTTTGCTGATAATGATACATTAATAGAATATAATTACTCCGATACCACGGGTATTAATGTCAATAAAACCATTGCCTATTCCCTTACCGGAGGGGCTAATTTTACCTTTTCCAATGATATAAGGGGCGGACTTGATCTCAATTATTCCATAACGGATTACAAAAATGCAGGAACAAAGATTCGAAACTACGGATTTCAGTTATGGGTCCAATTCAATTTTTAGTATTTTACATCCCATAAAACCAAACCGTTTGGAGGAACCGAAGGACCTGCGAGCTTTCTGTTCCGCCCTATGAAGATCTTTTTAATATCTTCCTTTGATAATTTACCCCTCTCGTACAATAATAACGTTCCTAAAACGGCTCTGACCATACCGTGTAAAAACCTGTTTCCTTCAATTTCAAAAATAAAGATTCTGTCTTTTTTACTTATATTCATGTTATAAATAGTGCAATCCGTGTTCTTATCTTCAACTTTTTTCGCGAAGGATCTGTAGTTTTTTGTTCCGAGAAACAGCGGGAATGCTTCCTTAAAATGCTTCATATTCATCTTGTAAGACCAGTGATAGACAAAACTGCTCAAGATCGCAGGTTTCTCCGTGGAAAAAAAATACCTGTATACTCTTCTCTTTGCCGAGAATCTGGCATGAAAATAATCATCCGCCAATTCAAACTTATTAACCGATATGTCTTGGGGTAATATGCCGTTTAGTGAATATTTGATTTTTTTGAGATCCAGCCTCCCTTCAAAATCAAAATGTGCCACCTGTTTTCTTGCATGAACTCCGGCATCAGTCCTGCCGCTGCCCGTAATTCGAATACTTTTTTTCAGCAACACAAAGAGAGCCTCTTCTATCTCACCTTGAACAGTAATTTCATCAGGTTGAACCTGCCATCCGGAATAGAAAGTCCCGTTATATTCAATTTCAATTCTGTATCTCATATTACTCCCAATAAACTCCTCTTACCTGTAAAGCCTTTATAATATAAATGGTTGACACCCCTACAATGAAGCCCGATATAAGTGAAATTACGGAAAATATGGAGAACAGATTGTATATTCCGCTTATATTTGCAAACTTTGCCGCCGTGTACAGCAGAGCTATATTATGAAAAAACGCCCCGGCAATGCTGAGGCCGATTAGACTGATCTTTATCTTTGACACAACGAGAAAGTACATTATTAAAAATCCCGCTATACCACCGCTAATCTGTATTACCACAACGGGCTGAAACAAACCGCCGAAAACAGCAGTAGTAAAGAGTACTTTTGTTAAAACCACAAAAAGCGCTCCCCAGGGATTAATAAACAAAGCCATAATCACGAATATGTTGGACAGCCCCGGTCTTACAAAAGGAACAGGCATGGGAATAAACCGTTCAAGAATCGAGATTATTGAAGCAATTGCCGCAAGTATTGCTATTTGCACAAGTCGTTTATTTGAGTACCGCATCGAATTTGCTCCCTCCGAATGATATCTTCACTCTGTTAGGTATACATATAATCATATCTCCTCCCCGTGAAATCCACCCTTCCTTTACACAGAGGTGAAGAGGACACGTAGAGTCAAGCATCCTGACTTTGCCGTCTTTGATTTGAAACTTAAAGGGCCCTTTATATCCCATTTCCGATATCACCGTATCGGCAGTGGAGGGAAACCTGTAGAGATATTTACCGTTTACTTCGACTATGACATCCCCTTTTACCTTCTTCTTAAAACCGAAAGAGGCAATAATAAAGATTATAAGAACCAATACAACAAGCATATCCCCTGCCGTCAGGTTTAAAAAATTCCGTATATCTCTTTCCCGCATGAAGGGCATCTACCGTCTTTTATACTATTTTTCTTTATGGAATAGTAGTTTCTTTCGACCAAAAGTGCGCCGCAATCGGGGCAGTAAGTATTTTCATGTCCTCCGATTACATTTCCCGTATAAACATAATTCATCTTTTTTCGAGCTTTCTCGTAAGCAAAATCCAGAATTTTAGGGGGTGTCGGGGGACTGTCATATTCATAATTCGGAAAATATTTCGAGAAATGTAACGGAATATCAGCTGAAACTGAAGCCACCCAATCTATCAATCGTTTAATTTCTTCCTTGCTGTCGTTAAGCCCGGTAACCAAAAGGTTTGTTACTTCAACATGAATCCCATTTTTGTAAGATTGCGAAATCGTATTTAATACCGTTTTTAGATCGCCGAACAGAACATCACGATATGTAACTTCATTAAAAGATTTCAGATCAATGTTCATTGCATCTATATAATCCGAAAGAGCTTCCAGGGGAGCTTCATTTATTAATCCGTTGGTAACCAACACCGTTTTTATACCTTTGGTTTTTGCCAGTTTTGCCGTATCAAACACCATTTCATACCATATTGTAGGTTCGTTATATGTAAATGCTATTGAGGGTATTCCTCTCGCTAATGCCGTTTCTACAAGTTCATCGGGCGAAATCTCCTTTGTGGGAACTTTAAATTGAGAAATGTCATAATTTTGACAAAAAGGGCATCTCATATTGCAACCGTATGTAGCGGTGGACAATATATCCGACCCCGGAAGAAAATGGAACAGCGGTTTTTTCTCAATGGGATCTATGGCAATTGTTACGGCTTTACCGTAGTTGTCAGCATACAGTATACCATTGTGATTTACCCTCCCGAGACAAGCCCCGTACTGTTCGGTATCCAGTTCACACTCATGGGGACACAGAAGGCATTTTACCCTTTTATTTGCCAAAGGTTTTTGGAATAAAGCCTTTTTCATATGTTACATATCCTTTTAGAGCTTTTGATTCCCATACGGCAAGGGAATCTCCTTTGTAATACACAATAATTCCCCTGATCTTGTTTTTCTTTGCATATTCGATTCCCCTCTTTCCCATGACGGAAATAGCCGTTGCCATTGCATCTGCATAAGTTGCATTATCCGCAAAAACCGTAACGCTTGCAATACCATGCTCGGGATACCCCGTTTTCGGATTAATCAGGTGTGAATAACGGACTCCCTTTACAATGACATATCGTTCATAATCACCGCTTGTTACAACCGCACCGTTACCTATATCAAAGTAACCCATTATGGAATTTTCCCGCGGATCTTGTATCCCTATTCTCCATTTCTTCTTTCCCTTTGAGTATACCCTGATATCCCCTCCGGCATTTATTAAAAAAGCATCAAGATTGTGTTTAATCAGATCGTTGTAGGCAAGATCAATTGCATATCCCTTTGCAATACCCCCGAGATCAATCGAAGCGGAATCGGGAAGAAAAACCGAATCGCCCTTCTGTCTAATCTCTCTGTAATTAATAAACTTCAGCAAATGCTTTACAGTGCTGCTGTCCGGGATTTTATCAAGGGGCTCCGAAAAGTGTTTCCACTGCGTGAGAATCGGGCCGACCGTTATATCAAAATAACCGTCTGTCAATTTGGAAACCAATATGGAGCTATCGATAATTGTTTTTGTATATGCGGAAACTTCACCTCTTTTTTCATTGTTGAGGTGGTATATGTCTCCGTTTTTGCTGGCATATCCGCAAATCGAATCAATTAAATTAAAATCATTCAAAGCTTCATCCGCAATTTTTGAGACATTGATAAACCCATGATAATAAATCTGAACTTCAATAACCGTATCCATATAATATGCCGTTTTTTTGTATATCCTTCTCTGAAACATGAATACATAAAATAGAATAATAACACTTAGAACAACAACAATAATAACGGAATACTTCTTCATAATGTAATTTATAGGTTAATATCGTCTTATCGTCAAGTGCGATTTAATCTTTCTGTTTATAGATACAAACGGATTAACTTAAGAATCTTATATTTTCTTTGACAATAAACCTTTTTTATCTTATATTTATATATGGATTTTTTATTAAAACACAAAAAAAGAGGTAAAAAATGAAAATAACATTCTACGGCGCAACAAAAGAGGTAACCGGTTCAAAACATCTGCTCTCAATCAACGGTGTAAACATTATGCTTGACTACGGAATGCATCAGGGGAAACGTTCCGAAGCAACCGCATTGAATAAAAAAATCCCCATAAACCCCGATAAAATCGATTTCCTGATTCTATCTCACGCACACATAGACCATTCGGGACTCTTGCCACTGCTTGTGAAAAACGGTTATAAAAATAGGATATTTGCAACAAAAGCCACAAAGGATCTTATTGATATAATGCTACGCGACAGCGGACACATTCAGGAAATGGATGTAGAGTATATTAATAAAAAGAAGGCAAAAAGAGGAGAACCTCTTGTGGAACCCCTATATACAGTTGAAGACGCCCAGAATGTTATGCCGCTTGTTCACGGGGTAAATTACTATGAAAAGGTAAAACTGACCGATGAAATTTCATTTACATTTTACGATGCCGGACATATTCTCGGCTCGGCACAAGTTTTATTGGAATTTAAAGAGAACGGAGAGACAAAAAGATTGCTTTTCACCGGGGATCTCGGGAGAGAAAATCTCCCCATAATAAGGGATCCCGACACCATTGAAAAAGCGGATGCAATGATAAGCGAATCAACATACGGCGGAAGATTACACGGTGATATTACCGATGTTACGGGACGATTTAAGGATATCATCCTTAGAACTCATAAAAGAGGCGGGAAAATTGTGATACCTTCGTTTTCCGTGGGCAGGACACAGGAGGTCGTCTACGAATTAAATAAGTTGGTAGAGGCTCATGAAGTTCCCCTAATGCCCGTATACGTCGACAGTCCTCTTTCGGTAAATGCCACGGATGTATTCAAGAAGCACAGGGAATGCTTTGATGATGAAACATGGGCAATGATAAACAATCACGACGATCCCTTCGGTTTTAAAATGCTGACATACATAAGAGACGTGGAGGAATCCAAGCGGCTGAACGAATGTAACAAACCCTGTATTATCATTTCCGCTTCCGGGATGTGCGAAGCAGGGCGTATCAGACATCACCTGAAACACAATATCAGTGATGAACGAAATACAATTATGATCGTCGGATATATGGCAAGGAATACACTGGGAAGAAGAATTCGCGAAAAGGAGAAAGAGGTAAAAATATTTGGTGAAATGTATCCCGTGAAAGCCGAAGTAGTGGTTTTTGATGAGTTTAGTGCTCACGGGGATCAAAGAGACCTGATAAAGCATATAAAATCCGCATCTCCAAAAAACCTCTTCCTTGTACATGGTGAAGAGAATCAAATAAACATACTCAAAGAAAAAACCCTTGAGACATTTCAAACAAATATAAACATACCTAATTATGGTGATGCATTCGAATTACGGTAAACTCAAAGAATTGTTCCGAGATTACATCCTTACGGAGAGAAGCTTATCGAGAAACAGCGTGAAAGCGTACATAAAGGATATTGAGCAATTACTCGATTACGCCGACGGCCGTGTTATAGACGAATCTCTCATTGAAAATTATTTTCTTAAATTGACAGAGAAGCATTTTCTCGAAACATCTGTCAGCAGGAAAATTTCATCCATCCGTTCGTTTTTTCTCTTTTTGTACGAAGAGGGATATATTAATTCGGATCCGGCGGCTAATCTAAGCTCACCGAAACTTATAAGAAAACTCCCCGACGTTCTCACTCAAAGGGAGGTTTTAAAACTACTTGAGTCTTGTGATTTATCCACAAAAAAGGGTATTCGTGATCGGGCAATGCTCGAAACCGTCTACGGAGCCGGACTGCGCGTTAGCGAATTGATAAATCTAAAGATTACAGACTTGGATATCAATGAGAAGATTATTCGTGTGTTCGGAAAGGGAAATAAAGAAAGAATCGTTCCCATAGGAAGCTATGCAATTAAATATATCACCATTTATTTGAACAATGTAAGAAGACACTTGAAATATTCCTTTGATTCTGATATAATTTTTTTAAATATGAATGGGAAACCATTAACGCGCATGGGATTTTGGAAAATTTTGAAACATTATACATTGATTGCCGGCATAAAAAAACATGTGTCACCGCATACGCTCCGACATAGTTTTGCAACTCACCTTCTTGAGGGAGGGGCTGATTTGCGTTCCGTGCAAGAGATGCTTGGTCATTCAAACATTGTTACAACGGAAATTTATACACATGTTGACCGAGAGTATTTGAAAGAAACATTAAAGCTTTATCTACCCAGAGGATAGTATGTTTAAACCGAAAAAGAAGAAGAGAAAGAAAAAGGACAAAAGCAAAGAAAATAAAAAGGCGGCGGAAAACAACAGCAAGAAATCGATGTTGGAAAAATTAAGACAGATTGCTGCCGCAGAAATTGAGGAAGCGGAAGAACAACCCGTTGAAAATAAAATCCAAAAAAATGAACCGACAGAAGAAAACGAGCTCCCCGATATAGAATCCATTGAAACAGATCTCATGGATTTGACAGACAACCTCGATAATTTAATCGGTGATCTCCAGGAAAATGAAACGGAAGAGGCATTAGAGGAAAAAACCGAATCAACCGAAGAAAGTGCAAATATTGACAACGAAAACCTGAGTGAGCAAATCGACCAAATTAAAGAGGATCTTGAGGTTGCAAATGAGGATATTGAAAATATCATTTCAGAAAAAGAAGAGATCGAAGAAGAGGGAAGGAAAGAAGCCGAAATAAAAGAAGAACCCGAACCCTCCGCAGTTGAAGAGGAAATAATCCCTACGGAAGAAACTGAAGTAGCGGAAGAGGAAACAACCCCATCCGAAAAAACAGAAACACAGATTGAAGAAGAGGAAAAAGAGATCAAAACGGAAGAACCGGAACTTGTGGAAAAAGAACCGGAAGAAACCGAGGAAGAGAAAGAACTTGCAGAAGCCAAAAAAGCAGAGTTGCGGGAGTTGGAAGAGGAAATTAATTCACTTAAAAAAACAAGGGAAGAGGAAGAGGAATCCGTTAATCTTTTAAGGCAACAGAAAGATGAACTGGAAAAGGAGCTTGAACAGAAAGAAAAGCAAATTAATGAACTCAACGACAGTATTAAACATTTGACGGAAGAAAACGAAGAGCGGGAAGAGAAAAATGATGAGCTAAATAAAGAACTGGAGTCACAAAAGAGCGAAATCAAAACATTTGAAGAAAAGATTAACGATTATAATTCAAAAATAGAAAAATTGGAGTCGAAGCTTGAAGAATTGGAAAATGACATTGCATCCAAGCAAGAGGAATATGAAACGATAAAGGAAAACAACGAGAAAGCCATCTCTGAAATGAACGAACAGAAACAGGAAGAGATAAACCAATTAAATGAAAAGTTAGAAAATCTTAAAGAAGAAATAGAACAAAAGAGCAATGAATTGGAAGGGCTTGAAGATAATATTGCAAAACAAATGACAGCTGCTTTCGAGGTTAGCGAAAAGGAACAGGAACTTGAATCTCTTAACAACACGCTTTCCGAAACAGAAAAAAAGATAGACGAAAGAGAAAAATACCTTTCTAAAATTCAAGATGATATTAGCGAAGCCGAAGAGAAGAAAAAGTCACTTAATGAAGAAAATAATGGGCTTGAAGTTGAGATTAAAAACAAAACAAAAGAGTTAAACGGAATTGAATCTCAAATCGAGTCATCAACAACAAAACTCAACAAATTAAAGGACGAAATCTCCTCTGCAGACTCCAAATTAAAAGAGCTGAAGAGAGATATAAAAGATAGGGAAAAGGAAAAGAACAGAATAGAAAAAGAAATATCAAAACTTGAATCAAAACAGCAAAAACTCCAAGAAACCAACAACTCTCTCCAGAATGAAAACCAGGAACTATCCGAAAATATCAAAGAAGCAAAAAACGAACTGGCCGGATTAACTAAAGATATCTCCGCGGCAGAAGGCAATATAAGAGAACATGAAAGCACTATTGCCTCATTGGAGGATAAAATTAAGGAATTGAACGGAACAGTCGACAATCTAAATAAAACATTAGAAGAGAAACAATCCGCACTTGATGAAATCAATGCTAATATTGAGAAATCCGAAAATATTTACCTTGAGATATCAAAGAAAATTGAAACAAAGAGAGGAGAATCTAAAGAGATTGAACGATTGCTTAAGGAAATAGACAAGCTTAACACCCAAAAATCCGAAATCGAAGACGAAATGGCAGAATTGGTTGAAAGACGACAAAATATTAAATCCGAACTGGAAGGAATGGAATCTGATTATCAAAAATACAAGAATAAACTCGATTCTCTGCATGAATCCATTGAAAAGAATAAAGATATAAGTGGTAAACTTGAGCAACAGAAAAACGAGTTCGAGATGATTAATAAAAACCTTGAGACATTCAAAACGGAGAGCCGCGAGATTGAAAAGCACTTAAAGGAGAAATATAAAGAGTACGATGAACTAAAAAAGAAGTATGAATCACTGAACCAGGAAATAGAGAATCTCAATAAAGTTCGTGAAGGAGAACTTCAGGTAATTTCCGCCAATAAGAAAGAAGCTTTTGATAAATACGACGCTACAATTGAAGAACGAAAGAAGGAGTTGGAGAGGATAAATCGAGATGTGGCAAATGCACGAGGCACCCTTGAAAAAATAGAAATTATGCGTAAAAAGATAGAAAACATCATTGCCACAAGGAAACAGGAAGAAGTTTCTCTTTCACAGGAAATCGTCCGCAAGAAAGAGGAATTAAATAATCTGGAAGAACTTGTAAATGTAAAAAACAGTGAAAAAGTTGACGCATTGCAAGCTGATATAACAAGCCTGGAAGATGAGAGAAATCGCCTTAAAGAAAACATACAGGACCTACAACGAAAGGCAATGGGGCTTAAAGAGATTCTTCAGAAGAGCATTAGCAACATAAACAAGCTTAAAGAAGCTCGCGAGTTGTTGATGAAGGAAATAAAAGCAAAAAGAGAGGAACTTTCATCAATCAATCAAAATATAAAGAAAGCTAAAGCAAATAAAACCGATATTGATACGGAAGAGGGCAATATCCTTTTCTGATATTGCCCTCTTATTTGATTATTATTCAGCAATTATTTCTTATAAAACAGCTTTGAGCCTATGGTAGTTGCATCTCCTCTCGTTGTTGTGATGGTAACATTGTAAATCTTACCTGACATTAATGTATCAGTGGCTGTGCTGTCGCTGTTATATTCTATGGTTGTATCAATTGCCGTAGTATCGCTTATCCCTATGTCATGACTCCAAACCGTAGTGGTGTCTGTTCCGTTTAGGAGAAACACACGCACATCGGTAACCGTACCCACTACCTTACTCCAGGTAATGGAGAAATTTTCCGTATTTACGGTATCTGCCGGAGAGTAAATATTTAAATCAGGTAAAAATTCGATTAAATAGACATTCAATTCCTCTCCGTCAGTTCCTTGCAATTTAAAATAATATTTTTTATTGATCTGTACATCGTTTAATGTGTCTGCAAATGTTCCTACCTTCTCCGCCGCAACTTCATCAATCAATGTGAAATTTGACGAATCACTTTCATCGCTCCTAAATATTTTAATTGAATCAAACATCGGTTCCTGATTTAAAACCCAATGCAGTACCATGGATTTTAACTGTACGGGGTTTGCGCTGTCAGGTACGATCAAATTAGCCGTTACGGCTTGCTTTGTAAAAACCCCTTTTTGGTTGACGGAAATAGGGTTTACAAAAGCACACCCTGCTACAATCGCTACAATGATAACCCCTGCAATACTAAAAAAAGATATCTTTTTCATTATAACTCCTTATTTTGTGTTAAAGACAGAGATATGCGATATTCGGGATGGAAATTGGGAAAATACTGTGTTTTGTAACCGGAAATAGCGGTAGAAATTCTAAACTTATTTACATAATACCCTAGCCCGATGGAAAAAATAGAATTATCCGTATCAAATTTACTCGATGTGGAGTAGACTCCTCCGGAGAAAAGTATGTTATTATACCAATTGCCATGTCCCTTCAATTTGCCGGATACGCCGGCGGAAAAGATAAATGGTGAACTTGTCACAAATTTTGTAACCTCAAAATCAACGCCGATATATTCATTGGGCATAACCCCGCAGGACAAATTAAACCTTGTGGGAATCCTTGCCGTGTTGTGTTTGGACCATATTACTCTTGAAAATATATTGCTTATCGTCAGGCCAATGCGAATCTTCTCTGCATCGTATAAAATACCCGCATCCGCTCCGAATCCGTTTGAGTAATCAATTTCAATGTCGTTATTCAAAAAAGCAGAATCGTTTGCATATGTTGTTTTTGCATATGCCAGTGCCCCTCTGTAATATTTGATATTAAATCCGTAGTAGAGCGGCCCCTTGTACGCAAGATTTCCCGTCATTGATGTTACCGTGAGTAAAATTTCATCTATGTGTGATGCTCCCTTTATCTTTATAAAACTGTCACTGTACGAAACAATACTGTCTTTTATTTCCGTTATGCTTATGGGATGCCACGAAATCCCCCCTTCTTTGGATACAAGGGAGATAAAATCCACACGCGAACCTTTTAATCCGTTTTGATAATCTATAAGATCGGCGATATCAACACTGTCATATTTTGCATAGTCCATATAAAGTGAAGAAAATTTCATAAGTGATATATTAGCGGGATTCCAAAATACATTTGCCGGGCTTTCCCCGTAAGAGCTGTAAGCATATCCCATTGACAGAGCCTCTGCTCCCGGCGATATACCATAGTAGTTAATTTCAAAAGGTATATCAATCTTATCGGCAAAAACGGTAA
>WFRF01000078.1 GCA_015486655.1 Caldifarciminota bacterium
AAAGCATCCATACAAAATTTATGTCGTTTTTGAGAAGTTTTAAATTCCCGTTATACGACTTTTGAATGAACATATCCATCGATAAGAGCAGCGGAGGAATAAAACCCGAATGCATTTTTTCATAGAGATATTTTCTGACATAGAGGGCAGGTCTCTTTCCCGGAAAAACAATTGTGTTATTGCCGAAATCTTTGCTTTCCTGTTCAACGGCAAGATTTGAAACGTACTTTATTATATCTTCACCGTAAGGAATCTCGATAATTTTACCCATCAACTACAATCCTCTTCTGCTCGTCAATATATATCAAAATACCCACACACTCTTTCCCATATATTTCCTTTAGAATATTCATATATCTCCTGATCTGAGCTCTGTGTTTCTCGCTGTAAGCCTCACCTGTCTTGTAATCAATTACATACATTTTATTATCTTTAAACACAAGTCTGTCCACCCTGTAAACGTCATCTTCCCCTGTAACAATCTCCTTTTCGTTGTAAACTCCAACATTACCCGTATAAAGTTCTTTCAGAAGAGAATCGCTTAAAATAAAGTTAAAGATCTGTTCAATGTTATCTTCGTCCAACCCGTATTTCCTCGAGAGTTTTTCGATAAATGATTTCATTGATTTAACATCAATGGTTTCCACCTCTTCCAACATTGCATGGAACAATTCGCCTCTTGAAATAGCTTCTCTTCTTAAGGAATCAAAAATAACATCCTCTCCGTGAAATGTTAGGTTGTGATACCATCTTACATCCGTTTTCGGATGATAATTCTTTTCATTTTTTCCCGATTCGTCCTTTTTGTATTTATTCTCGGGAATTTCCCCAATTTTAATGGAGTTGTTATTCTTATCCCCAAAAAAGAATTTATCCTCAAAGTAACGTTTTTTCCCCTCTCTCATCGTATATATAAACATCATATCTTCAGCTCTCGTCATAGCCACATACAGCATATTAAATTTATCAATAAATGCCCGTGTCCTTTCTTGGGAATACAATGTTTCAAGTTTATTAGAAAATTGAGTATATTCTTTCTTTATTTTCAAAAATGTCATCCCTTCATCCGTTTGCTCTATATATGGTTTGCCTTTGTTCCTTGTCGAATTCTCAAAAATAGTGAAAGGCATTATAACAACGGGGAATGACAATCCTTTAGCCTTGTGAACAGTCATGATTTTTATTGCATCAATGTATTCCGGAATCAGAATGTCAAACTTTTCCTTTTCGTTTATATTTTCTTCACTTTCTTTCAGTTTTTCGAGAATTTCCTCAATGCTGAGTTCCCCCTTCTCCCCCATATCTTTTATTATTTCGAGAAATTTCATGAGATATGCTTCCGAACCTATAAAATTTTCCATTACGTTAAAATGCTTTATTATCTCGGTTACTATGTCATAAAGGGGAAGATAATTCAAATATAGCATAAAAGGTTCTATTTCATTCTCCCATATTTCCGGATATTTATCCCTGAACAATTTTTGAATATTATTACTGTCCCTGTTATCAAAGGCAAAATTATATATATCATCCACACGGATGTTGGATTTCTTTGTAAAAATTTCACCGGAAACAAAAGAGAAAAAGGAAAGCTTATCCATGGGATTGCTCAGAAATTTCAGAAACGAAACAATCTCGCTGATTAAATGATTCTCGTTTACCTTTGCCACTTTACTGAATATAACGTCATACCCTTTTTCCATTAAGATATTGGCAATATCCTCTCCGTCTTTGTTTTTGCCCACGAGTATGCAAATATCCTTTTTGGAATATCCCCTGTCAAGAACGGATTTTATCGTTTCCGGGACCTTTTCGCTTAAAATCTTGTCAACTTCATTATGACGTTCAACACTCACATAGCCGTGTTTTTCCGTTTTAAAGGGTATCTGAACCGCATCCTTGTGGGTTTCAATCACCGATTCCGATGATACAAAATTTGTACTGCTATCCCCCGAAGAGAAAAATTCCCTTAAATGTTGCCCGCTGAAAACTGTATTATTAAACTCTACTATTTCAACCGCACTGCGATAATTTTTATTGAGAATTGTCTCGTAACATTTAACCTTACCTTTGTTCTTTTCAAAGATCTCGGAGAATAGGGAAATATCTCCGCCTCTGAACCTATATATGGCTTGTTTGACATCCCCCACATAAAAGAGAGAACCGTTTTCGGCAATAACATTTTCAATAAGACTCTCTATGACGTCCCACTGAACTCTGCTTGTGTCCTGAAACTCATCAACCATATAGTGATAATAGGTAGTCCCCAGTTTATAAAATATCTCGGGGACATAACCGGATTCCAGGGATTCCTTCAGACGTCTTGTCAAATCACTGAGAGATATAACGCCTTTTTTTCTGATATACTCGTTTATGTTTTCTTCTATTAATTCAAGAAATGCAACGAACCTTTCCGCTCCCAATACTGCCAATGTTTCGAAATAGGGTTTAAATGAATTATTTAAATCTTCCACAAGCCCCCCGAGAAGATTTTCATACTTATATTTTCCATTAACTAAATAATTCAATGTAATCGGTTTATTTACAGTGATTCTATTTTTCTCAATAATATCATTTATTCTATCGGTAGCATTCTTTGACAATGTAATATTCTCCCTCAATGCTATATTTTTGATATCTTTTGCAATGGCAATTATATTCCTTTTTATTCGATTTATATCATCAAACCCGACATTGCTTCTCTTTATTTCAAATCCTCTTGTGAATTGAAGATCGATATAATGTTTTACTCCCTCTTTAATCAATTTTGCCGGTTGCCATGTAAATCTGTCATTCAATTCAATATCAAATCCAATAAAATTCGTTATT
>WFRF01000079.1 GCA_015486655.1 Caldifarciminota bacterium
AAATTATAGGGCACAGAGGTGATTTGGATATATATAATGCTCTTTACACAGGTATGTTAACAGATACAGGCGGGTTCAAGTTTGCAAATACGGGAATCGGAACCTTTGAACATGCAATCGAATTGATAAAGTCGGGCGTAAATCATGCATATATAAGTCAAATGGTTTTTATGAGGATGACCAGAGAAAAGATAAAGTTGTTGGCTTTAGCTTTGGAAACATTGGAGTTTTATGGTGATAAGGCAATCATGATGATAACACTCGATATGTTGAAAAAAACAGGAACTACCATGAAAGATACAGAGAGTATAACAGGATATACGCTTGTAACCCGTGGTATAGAGTTGGGTATTTTATTGAGAGAGGAGAGTAAGAACAGGATAAGGATAAGTTTCCGTTCAAAAGGTAAGTATGATGTCGATATGATAGCGAGAAAATTCGGAGGGGGAGGTCATAGAGAGGCAGCGGGATGTACCATTGAATCGGATATGAATTCGGTGATTAATATAATTAAGGAGAAGGTGATTAATGAATAAAATTGTGCATATAGTAGGAGCCAGACCCCAATTTATAAAAATGTCTTCCCTTTTCAGTGTTTTAAAGGATAGTTATGATCAGGTAATAATCCATACAGGGCAACACTATGATTTTGACATGTCGGATATATTTTTTGACCAGCTTAATATTCCCGAGCCCGATTATAATCTTGAGATCGGTTCAGGGAAGCACGGGGAGCAAACGGCTAAAATAATTATAAGACTTGAAGAGAAACTGATTAAGGAGAAGCCTTCAATTGTCATTGTTTACGGAGATACAAATTCCACTTTAGGTGCGGCAATAGCATGCAGCAAATTAAACATTCCCATAGCTCATGTAGAGGCGGGAGTTAGGAGTTTTAACAGAAAAATGCCTGAAGAGATCAACAGAATCATAACGGATAAAGTTTCCACATTACATTTTGCCCCTACAAAGACCGCCGTGGATAACTTAGCGAAAGAAGGAATAAAGGGGTTGGTGTTTAATACGGGGGATATCATGTATGATATCCTAAAAAAGAACCTGACGAAAATAGAACACAGGAAATCTCTTTTAAAAGAGTACAATTTGAAAGAAGGGGAGTATGTACTCGTAACAATACACAGAGAAGCCAATACGGACAGGGAGAACCTGGAAAAGATTGTTTCTGCTCTTTCCTTAATTGAAGAGCCGGTAATATTTCCGTTGCATCCCAGAACAAAGAAACGTCTGGTTCAGTATAATTTATTACATAAACTAATAGGTAAGAGAAATATCCAGATCATAAATCCCGTGGGTTATATTGAGATGCTTATTCTTGAAAAATTCTCGAAATTAATTGTAACGGACTCGGGCGGTATTCAAAAAGAAGCTTATATAATCGGTATACCATGTATAACATTGAGAGAAGAAACGGAATGGATTGAGACGGTCAATGACGGATGGAATATAATTGTAGGGAATGATGCCAAAAAGATATTAGAGGGGGTTAAAGAATTCCATCCTCGAGGTAGGAGAAAAAATGTTTTCGGTGACGGGAACAGTGCCCTAAACATGAAAAAGATAATAACCTCTTATCTCAACGGTAGTATGAAAGACAAACTTGACATAAATGATTAATTTACGTATTGTTATTATAGTAAAAAATCTAATCGGAGGTGTATAGATGAAAAAATTTCTATTTTTAGTTGTTTTGGGGATAATTGCACTGAATTTGAATGCCTATGTTATTCCTAAAGCAGGAAAGCAGTTTAAGGGCAGTGTGAGTGAGAAATTGGCAGTTCAGGTCGCCAAAGCAAAATTCGCATCTTTATATGACATTAAGAATTTGTCAACGGGAGATGTTATCCCCATGGATGATGCGAACGGTTATTTATATGCTTATCTTGTGCCGATTTATTTCGGTGAAGGAAATTTCCCGTCGGAATCCGAAATCGAATCTTACATTCATGAGAACAGAATGGTGTTTGATTTTATTAAAAAAAGCGGAAATCAAAGCAAAATTGAAGATGCGGGTAAACAATTATGGGGTGTTGACAGATTCGGTTATGTAATTGTATCCGCCCGAACGGATAACATGCCCATTCTCGAGATCGGGAAAGGATTGCCGCATTACTTTATGAATTTTGATGAGATGAAATCTCGTGCGAGAGTATCTCTCAGAGGGGATTCACATTTGGATGAGATTATTTACATAGATCATATGTATAAATTTTATAAATTTGTAAATGGAGACAAGAGTGTTTTTGTTGATGATAACATGAAAAAACTCGTTACGGAAGGCAATTTCAATAAAATGATAGAGAGAACGGGCTTTAAAATGGGTAAGGAACATGAAGGCTGGGTAAAAATAATGAATAACAGAGGCAATCTTTATTCCGTTTTTGGTACAAGAGCAACGGGATACATCCCCAATGTTCCTTTTTATCTATGGAGTTACGGTTGTTCTCCCACGTCAAGTGCAATGATATTTGATTATTGGGACTCAAGAGGATACGCGAAACTTACCGATTATCATTTTGACAGATGGGACGGAATTGAAGGAGAGGAGGATTACAACCTTTCAAATGTTCATCAGGAACTTGCCATAGCTATGAATACAGACACAACACCGGGTAGTAGCAGTGCGGG
>WFRF01000080.1 GCA_015486655.1 Caldifarciminota bacterium
AGTTTCGTTGCAATGTCAATGCCTCTTTCCCCGGCATAACATGCCTGTTGGGAGCCAAAAAATTTATGTGTTTGGAGAACAAGTTTTCCCCCCAGCCTATGCCTGTCATCAACAATTATTGTTTTTATCCCCTTTTTCCCGAGCTCATTTGCCGCACTCATGCCCGCAGGTCCTCCCCCGACAATCAAAACACCGGTTTTAATAATACGAGGAGTTCCAAATTCTGGTATCTCTTCGCTTTCGGGGAGTTTTGGATAATTCTCCAGCGGCTCTACTCTCATTCCCTCCGCAAGAGGTGTCATACACGATTTTACGGGAACACCGTTTACAATTACCATACATTGCGAGCACTGTCCGTTGGCACAAAAAATTCCCTGAGGCGAATGATCTTTCGGATGATGCCCGAATATTCTTATACCATTTGCAAAAAGACTGGAAGCCAGCATTTCCCCTTTATAACCCTCAAGTTTTTCCCCTTTCCAAAAAAATGTTACTCTCTCTCCTTCCGAGACATTTAAAATCGGGTGAGTTTTTATTCTATGTGTATCCATTTAACCTCCTAATATGATTGCATTTTAATATATTCAATAACGTATGTCAAGAAATATTAAGTCTTATGAGTTAAACAATGGTAAGTTGTACAGACATATTCCCATTCTCTGATATGTCATTCCGGACTTGAGCCGGAATCTCATTAATGCCTTGAAATAATTTCAAGGCTACATTGCTTATTCCCCTCGGGAAGAGGGGTTGACTGACGAATGTCAGGACGGGGTGTTCTAAAATAAGTGGGAAGTGAGAGGATAGAACTAAGAAGTGTAAAGAGGGAAGTAGAAACTGAGAACTAAGAAGTTGAATCGGAAGTTATTTTGTTATATTCATCTATGAAGATGATCCCTCAGTCCGGTAAAACCGGACAGCTCCCCTTAAAGTGGAGCAGCTATATTTAAAAATAATTATGAATAGGGAACTGAGAAGTAAGAAGTTAAATATATAATCGTTTTTATCTTGAACCTTTTTTAAATAAACATTAGAATAGAGGAAATGAAAGGAGTTATGTTATGGAAATTCTTTATTACATTTTATCACTCATAGCGGCATATCTCATTGGCAGTATACCTTTTGCCATCATTATATCGAGAATTAAAAAAATCGACATAAGAGAAACGGGAAGTAAAAATCCCGGGGCGGCAAATGTTACGGGGCATGTGGGTAAACTTTTCGGAGTGACGGTTTTTCTTCTTGATGCGTCAAAAGCGGCAATACCCGTTTTCTTTGCATTTCATTACACACAATTACCTCAATGGTTCCTAATACTGTTTTCCGTTACATTTATAATGGGGCATGATTGGTCGATTTTTTTAAAATTTAACGGAGGAAAAGGTGTTTCGACTTCCCTTGGAATTGCTTTCATTTTATTTCCCACAGGTTATTTGTTGGTGTTCCCCATCGTTGTAGCGGTTTCCATAATTAGAAAGGAAACGAATTTCGGATCTTTCTTATGGTTTTTACTCTCTCCTGTGGTTACATATTTTATATACCGTAATTCAACATTTTCAATTTTGTCCGTTTTAATATTCTTAATTTACATAATCAGAAGAATAACTTATATGGAAAAATTTTCGATAAAAACAATGTTTAATAGAATTGTCTTTGACAGGGACTGAATTTGTTAGACCAGTAAGTTGTATAAACATATTTACCACTTTCATGCATCGAAATTGATAGAAATATAAAATGAGAACACCGTAAGCATAATTGTTTACAATATGTCATTTTGAACTTGTTTCAGAATCTAATCAATGCCTTGAACTTGGTTCAAGGTTACATTACTAAATTCCCCTCGGGAAGAGGGGTGTACTGACGAATGTCAGGACGGGGTGTTTAAAGAACCATACGCGCTTTCCCTACTAAATTCCCTTTTAAAGAGGGGTACTGCGTAGCAGGGGGGGGTTTAAATATAAGCAGGAAGAAAGAAGTTAGAAGTAAGAAATAAAAGAATATTTAATAATTATTTCCGATTTAACTTCTTAGTTCTCAGTTCCCAATTCTCACTTATTTTAGAAAACCCCTCAGTCCGGTAAAACCGGACAGCTCCCCTTAAAGTGGAGCAGCTTTTTTAGAAATAAGCGAGAATTGAGATAAATAAGTAATTACCCGGTATGTCCTATTTCTGAAGTAGTTCCTTTAGTTGTGATGAAATCGATTTACTCTCATAGGTAATTAATATGTCTATACCTATCTATAAATAAGTTTTAGATTTCCCTTTACTAAATTATAAAATTTTCATATAATAAGGCTATGGATAATCTTGTATCAATAGTTGTCCCCGCTTATAACGAAGAGGGAAATATAGAGCTTCTCGTTAAAAAGCTCTTCGAGATGATAAAAAACAGCAAAGGGGAATACGAAGTTATAATAGTGGATGACGGGAGTACGGATAAAACGCTGGATATCGCAATGGAAATGAAAAAGGAATATCCCGAACTTCGCATTGTTAAACACAGAAAAAATTTCGGTCTTACTCAGGCTCTTATAACCGGCAATTCCGTTGCCAGGGGAGATGCAATTATACTTTTTCCCGCGGATTTGCAGTTTGATGTTAATGACATACCCAGGTTGAACAAACGGTTGAGGGATGGTTTTGACATCGTTACGGGAAAGAAAATCGGTAAATACGAAAAGAAATTTGTTTCGAGCGTCTATAATTATATGTCAAGAAAACTCTTTAATCTCCCCATAACGGATCAAAATTCCATTAAAATTATGAAGAAACAGGTTCTTGATTCGCTTACATTGAGAAAAGATTGGCACAGATATATTGTAAGCCTTGCCATTGAAAAAGGGTTTACCGTTACGGAAATTCCCGTAAAGTTATATCCTCGTTACAGCGGAAGTTCCAAATTCACCGGAATTAAAAGGGTTATTATAGGACTATTCGATCTGATTGCTGTAAAAATTCAGACCTCTCTTATGAAAAAACCGATGTTGCTTTTCGGTACAAGCGGAGGCATTCTCGTCCTTTTGGGACTTCTTATCGGATTTATCGCTATTTTAATAAGAATTTTCGGTCATACCGGATACAGACCCATTGTTTATCTTACAATGTTGCTCATTCTGTCGGGTTTGCTATTGTTTGTATTCGGATTTATTGCGGAGGTACTTGCAACCGTTGTTGACAGACTTGAAAAACCCGAAGATTTTATCGACAAAATATATTGAAATTATTCTATTTGGAATAAAAAAGGGAGTTTAAAACTCCCCTTTTTTATTCCAAATAAATTTATTAATGCGCTCTTACAATATCTTTAACCTTCATCAAGCGTGTAGTGTTGCTTCTCTCCAT